>JAGWLE010000043.1 GCA_028864955.1 Patescibacteria group bacterium
CATTACCCTGCCAGAAGAGATCGATGTCGATGAGGCCGAAGCCATCGAGAAGCATGGACTTTTGATATTGAAACTTCCGAAACTCGATAAGAGAAAGCAGTCAAAACTCAAAGTCAAGATGGCGTAATCCGCCTTAGATATCGAGTGTCGCCAGTTTGGCATTTGACTGGATAAATGACTTTCTGGCCGGCACATCGTCGCCCATGAGCATGTCGAAAACCTTGTCGGCATCCTGGGCGTCTTCGATCGTGACTTGCTTCAGGATGCGGCGGGACGGATCCATGGTCGTCTCCCAGAGTTCATCGGAGTTCATCTCGCCGAGACCCTTGTAGCGCTGGATGGAGACCTTGGCTTCGCGGCCTTTTCGCTCCGCCAGCTCTGCCTCGCTCGCAAGCTCCTCGGGAGACTGGCTCTCTCTAGCGGCCGCATATGCGCCGGCTGCTACCAAAAGCTCTTCCTTGGCCGTTTCGAGTTCGGCTGATTCGGCAGCCTCGATCTCGACATTCTTGCCCAAAGCCTTGGTCTTCTCCTCTTCACTGTAGAAATAGAGAAGCTCCTTGCCCCGCTTGACCTTATACAGCGGCGGCTGGGCGATGTAGACGTAACCGTTATCGACAAGCGGACGAAAATATCTATAGAGCAGCGTCAGGATCAGCGTGCGGATGTGGGCACCGTCAACATCGGCATCGGTTGCCAGAATAATCTTGTGGTATCGCAAGCGCGCCAAGTCAAATGTATCGCCGATGGCCGTGCCAAAGGCCAGGACGAGATTTTTGATCTGTTCGGAGGAGAGCATGCGGTCGAGGCGGGCTCGCTCGATGTTCAAAATCTTGCCGCGCAGAGGCAGAATGGCCTGGATGCGGCGATCCCTGCCCTGTTTGGCCGTGCCGCCGGCCGAATCGCCCTCCACGATGAATAGCTCCGACTCGGCAGGATCGGACGATTGGCAATCTGCAAGTTTGCCCGGCAAAGTCATGCCTTCGAGCGCGCCTTTGCGCAGGACCGAATCCTTGGCGGCTTTGGCGGCTTTACGGGCCTTCATGGCCAAGATGACTTTATTGACGATCGAGCGGGCATCATCGGGGTTCTCTTCGAGAAAAGCCCCGAAGGCGTCGCCAAAGACTTGCGCCACCGCGCCTTGAGCCTCAGTCGAACCCAGCTTGGCCTTTGTCTGGCCTTCGAACTGGACCTCGCGCAGCTTGACGGAGACAACGGCTGTCAGGCCTTCGAGCACATCATCCCCGGTAAACGTGTCTTCGCCATTCTTGGCGAGGTTGTTGTTCTTTGCATAAGCATTCAAAATGCGCGTCAGAGCCGTTTTGAAACCTGTGACATGCGTGCCGCCTTCAGGATTGTAGATATTGTTGGCGAATGCCAAAACACGGGAAGAAACGTCATCGGCGTATTGCAATGCGACTTCGACCGATTCGACGCCCTCGACTTTCTTATCGACATAAAAAATATTTTTGTTAGCCGGCTTGAGGAGCTGGTTCGTGAATTTGATGAGCGAGACGAGGCCGTTTTCGAAATAGAACGAGAACGACGGCAGATCGGCACCGGTTTCGCGGACATAGAAAAGTTCGTCATCCGAGCCAAACGTGGCTGCCTGCTCGCGGGCGTCGATCACGGTGATACGCAAACCGCGGACGAGATAAGCTTGCTGGCGCATTTGATTGACGATGCGCTTGAAGTCCATGACGATGCCCTCCTTGAAAATCGAGGGGTCGGGCTCGAACAGCACGATCGTGCCGTGAAGTTTGGTCGAACCGATCTTCTTGACGGCGGCCTTGCGCTTGCCGATGGCGTATTCCTGGAGGTAGATGCCGCCATCGGTGTGGACGATGGCCTTCAAATACGTTGAAAGGGCGTTTACCACGGACGCGCCGACGCCGTGGAGACCGCCAGAAACCTTGTAGCCGCTGTCTTCGCCGCCAAATTTGCCGCCGGCGTGGAGCATGGTCATGACCATCTCGAGGGCGGAGAGTTTGGTCTGCTTGTGGACGCCGACGGGGATGCCACGGCCGTTATCGGCGACACGCACGCGATGTCCCGGCAAAAGCGCGATTTCGATGTCATTGGCAAAGCCGCCCATGGCCTCGTCGCGCGAGTTGTCGAAAATCTCGGTGACGAGGTGGTGGAGACCGTCCGGACCGGTCGTGCCGATATACATGCCCGGACGCTTGCGGACAGGTTCGAGACCCTCGAGGACGGTGATCGACGAGGCGTCATAATGCTCTCCGGAGCCCTTTTTAGTCTTTTTATCGGTGGTTTTTTCGTCAGTTTTGGCTGCCATACATGAAAAAAGCGTAACTGCTTTCGTGCCCTAAGTATACCAAATGCCTATGCAAAATGCACGCCTTTTGGCGTGCATTTCATGGCTCTGTTGAGAGCTATTTTTTATGCAGTAAATTTGATTTTATTTGTATGTAATTGCCTTTGTAATAACCACGATCTGATCGGCTATTAAGTCGACTTTCTTAGACATTCCCAGTATGACTGACCGTGTGTCTTCAATTTGTTCGAATACTTTTTCAAACCCGTCATTTGTGTATTGTTTGAGTTCATCAAAGCGCTTGTCGACTTTTGAGAAGTTATCATTTACATGCTGAACAAAGTTATTAAATTCCTGGCTCGTCACAGTATCTACAAGTGGAGACATTGTCATAGTATTCATTCGCAAAATATTAAGCTTTTAATCTCACCCGAACCCGAATCCATGTCTACATAAAATCTGTTGAACCAGACATGGTGACCTTAGATGATGAAAACACGCTAATTATAGTCTCATGCAAGAAAATGCACCAGCTCACAAGCACGAAATTATGTGCTCGAGTAATTTTTATTATCGGATTTCGGCCTTAAGTTCACTTTTTGTCCGCTCGATGATTTTGTCCTGAATGGCGTTCACTTCGTCATTGGTGAGCGTTCGTTCCGGCGAACGATAGACGATGCGGAATGTGTAGCTGACTTTGCCGTCGCCGAACTTCTTTGCATTTTCGTAGGTATCCGTGAGCTTGACCTCCTCGATGAGATTGCCGGCGTATTCACGGACGATCTCAAAGTAGTTGTTCAGTCCGACATTCTTGTCGACGACAAACGAGATATCGCGCAAAGTTGAGGGATACTTGCTGACCTCCTTGTATTTCGAATTGATGTCCGTGAATTGTTTGGTGATGCGCGGATCTTCCGACCAAAGAATGCGGATGTCGGGAATGCCCATTTTGATCATGGCCAAACGCTCGCCGAAGCCGAAGGCCCAGCCGTTGTAAACCTCCGGATCAAGGCCGAAATTCTTGAGCACGATCGGATTGACCAGCCCGGCGCCGTTGACTTCCAGCCATGTGTCATTGAACATGATGTCCATTTCCAGACTTTCCACCGTGTACGGGAAGTTGTCTTCCAAGAACTGGTACTTGATCTTGTCGCCGAAAACGCCTTTGGCGAGATCTATCTGCACCGCCTTCAATTCATCCTGGTCGATGATCTTTTTGGACTTCTTGCAGATGAGCAGGCCGTCGATCTGGTGGAAGGCCGGGTAATGATGCCGATCGATCTCATCTTTGCGGTAGACTATGCCTGGCGCCAAAGCCTTGATCTCCCCTTTCGATTCCAAGCGTTTCAGAACTTCTGGATCCTTCAGATAGAAAGACCAGAACGCCGTCATCTGCGTGCGCAGCAGCCGATCAGGCGTGACATAGTATGTGTCAGTCTCGCGGCGGCTGGGATGATCTTTGGGCGTGTTCAGGAGGTCGAAATCCTGCTCGACGGTGATGATTCGCGGAAAATCGACGATATCGAAGTCCTTGAAACGCGGCAGGTTGATGATCTGATCAAAGAGGATCTTGACCGGTGAATTGGGCTTCTTTGAGAGGTCGGGCAGTGCCAGCAGACGCTTCATGCGCAGGCTTTTGAAGTCAGTGCGTTTTTCGAGTTCAGCCAGGAGTTCTTTCTCCGTGGGGTCCGTGATGACCAGGTGTCGCATAGTGCTCTCATCCTAGCAAAAAAGCGTATTATTCTCTACTTTTCCTTTTAACTTTTAACTTATAACTTTTGACTTTTGACTTATAACTTATACTGAGCCACCTCCCGGGCTTGAACCGGGGACCCACGCTTTACAAAAGCGTTGCTCTACCAACTGAGCTAAGGTGGCGTCGCCAAAAAAAAGAATACCCTATCCAGGGCATCTGCGCAAAACCTATTTGTCCGCGATCCTCTTCAAATAAAATGAGGCGCCGGCCGGATTGACGTCTGCCCGGCCGCGGACAGCATCGATGACCTTCTTCGAGTGCGGATTCTGCAAGGCGCGAGCTTTGATCTCGACGTACACTGCGCGCACATGGTAGAGCACATGATATGCCAGCCATTCGGCGATATGGATAAATGTGCGACGGTTGAGATATGAAATCGCGCGCTTGACGGATGCGAATATGGTGAGGAACATCTCGTCGCTCCGCTTGCCGAGACGAGAAACCACCGTCGCATGACCAGAAGATATCTCATGGCGCTTCAAGAGAAGCATAGCCACAATGCCGGCAAAGGCGAGATAGAACAATATGATGAGGGTATACATGATGAGTCGGAGTAGGTGAGACCTTCAAAACGCTCAAATCCCTTGCCTATTCCAGTATTTTGAAACGAATGAACTTGGCGATGGCCATTTTTTCGCCGAATTTTTGGATGGCGCGGTCAATCAATCCTTGAATAGTCAGATCCGGCTCCTTGATGAAGGCCTGGTCCAAAAGAACCATCTCGCTGAAGTACGCGTTAAGTTTACCATCAAGTATGGTCTTGCGTACAGCTTCCGGCTTGCCTTTGACTTCGGCTTCAAAGACTTCACGCGCCGCCTTGGCGTCGGCCGCAGTGACATCGTCTTTCTTGAGGAATTTGGGGTTAGTCGCGGTCACATGCATGGCAATATCGCGCGCCAAGGCCTTGAATTCCTCGTTGTTGGCCACGAAATCGGTCTCACAGTCGAGTTCCACCATGGCGCCGATCGTGCCGTTGGAGTGGATATACGACTGGATCGTGCCGGCACGGAATGTCCTGTCGCCTTTCTTGGCGGAAATCTCGCCGCTTTTCTTGCGCAGGATGACCAGGGCTTTTTCCTTATCGCCGCCGGCCTCCTCTAGGGCTTTTTTGCACTGCATCACGGAGACGCCGGTCATATCGCGAAGTTCCTTGACTTGATCTGTGGAAATGATTGGTTTGGAAGCCATAGAATTTGCTGTCGTCGAATTATTCGTATCTTTCTCGCCTTTTAGCCGAAATAAAATAGGACCTATCATGCTCGGGCAGCATTCACGATCTCATCGACAAAGAAACGGATACTGGCCTTTGAGGCGTCGTTGCCGACAATCGGATAATTAATGCCGGAAATATCGCAATCGGAACCGGCCAAAGCGATGACTGGTATGCCATAATCGCGAGCTTCCTTGACGGCGTTCTTCTCATGGCGCGGATCGATCACGAAGAGCGCGTCCGGCGTCTTTTTCAGCGAGACAATGCCCAAAAACATCTTCTCGAGCGAAGCGATCTCCTTGTCTATGAGCAAGCGTTCGCGTTTTGTATACTTGGCCAACTCGCCTTTTTCGCGGTCAGAGATAAGCTTCTCGTAGCGATCGATGCGCTTTCTGGTCTGGGAAAAATTGGTGATCGTCCCGCCGATCCAGCGGCCATCGACGTACGGCATATTGAGCGCCTGGGCGGCAGCCGCGATAAT
>JAGWLE010000044.1 GCA_028864955.1 Patescibacteria group bacterium
ATCGGCACATCCTCTCCCTACAGAGCCCTGTCCGTCTACGGCTCATCTGATCTCGGCAGCAATGCTCTGGCCGGCACCTTCACGGCCACCTCGACCTCGGCAACCACTACGTTGTCGGGCGGGCTGTCCGTGGGTAATAACGGCGCCTTGGTCGTCAACCAGGCCGCCGCCGCCAACTCCATCTATGTCGCCGGTAACGGCAATGTCGGCATCGGCACGACCAGTCCGACCTCGCTCCTGACCGTCAATGGCGATGTTCGCATCGGCTCCGGTACCGGCGGCCGCTTGATCTTCGCCGACGGCTCGACCATGTTTACGGCCTCACCGGCTGGTGCCGGCATCTCGAGCATGAATGACCTCAACTTCCAGACCAGCGGCAAGATGAACTTCGGATTTGGTTCCAGCGGCACGGGTACGACCACCAAAGTCGAGTTCGCCAATAACGGCAATGTCGGCATCGGTTCCATCTTTAACGGCTCGGCCGTGCCTCGGAACCTGCTCGACGTCAACGGTTCGCTGGCCGTCGGCACGTTCGCCAGCAATTACAGCGCCCCCTCGAACAGTCTGATCGTCGGCGGCGGTGATATAGGCCTCGGCACATCGACGCCGTTCGCCGACTTCGCCATCTCAGCCAATGTCGGTAATCCCAATACCAACCTCATCCTCGTCTCGTCGTCGACGGCGTCCGGCGCCACTTCCACGCTACTCACGCTCAACAATGTCGGCGACTTTGGCTTGGGCACGTCCTCGCCGGCGGCAGACTTCGCCATCTCGGCCAATGTCGGTAATCCCAACACCGTCAACTTCCTGATTTCCTCGACGACGGCTGCCGGCCTGACGAAGACGTCATTCGCCGTCAATAATAACGGCACGGTCGGCATCGGCACATCATCGCCTTGGGGCACGCTCTCCATCGTTTCCTCGAATTTCGGCAATACGCCCGACCTGGTTATCGCCACTTCGACGATCGCCGGGTACCAACCGGAACTCTATGTGACTTCGACCTCGACCGGCGCCCTCGACTTTGCCCGCGTCGGCATCGGCACCAATTCGACCTATGGTCCGTTCTACGGCGGCTACACGTCGGCTGGCCTGCGCGATCAGCTGACCGTGGCTGGCCGCATCTACTCGACCTGGAGAAACTATAACTGTGATTATCCTGGCAGCGGCCTTCTGGGTTCGTACGTCACCAACGCCTCTACCACCTCTGTCTGCGGCGGCATGTACCAGCTGGCCGGCAATGGCGGCTCGTACCTCTGGAATCCGACCAGCCTGATCAACACGCCGCCGCAGGAGCTGGAAATCGGTGCCGGCGCCAAGGGCGGCAGCGTCTCGCCGGGAAACGTCGGCGCCCTGACGACCCAAGCGGCTTTCGCCCCGGCCAGCTCCAGTCCGGTCTTCGAAGTTTGGGTCGACCACCAGGCGGCCAACAGCACTTCGTCAACCAACTACATCATCGGTTTTGTCGATACCTCCGCGACCAGCACGCTCATCGGTTCGCCGGCGGCAGGCGCTTATTTCCAGGGTTCGGCCACGAACACCGATTGGCGAGCCGTGGTCCGCAATGCCAATACCGAATCAAGCTTTGACACGGGCGTCTCTTCGACCAGTGCCAGTCTCTTCCGCATGCGCGTGGAGACATCGTCGACGACGATATCGTTCCTGATCAACGGCAACGTGGTTGCCGTAGCCACTGGCGCGACCTCGACTCTGCCGCAGGTGCCCCTGCGTCCGATGATCTCTGTCGGTAATACCTCGGGTGCCGTTCAATTCCAAAGTGGCCGTTATATCCGCGTGGCTCTGATACGCCTGTGGTCAGATGACCCGCCGGGAGCGGGCGGACCGTTGAACGCGCCTCTGGATTTCGCCTCGCCGGCAGATCTCCTCTCGACCAGCACGGCTACCTCGACGCCGACCACCACGCCGTTTACATCAGGCGACGCCCTGTCCGGTGGCAACATCTCGGTGAACTATCCGACGACGGATCCGCGCGCGCTCGAAGAGGGCACGCTGGTGACGCTGGCCTCGCCGGGCACCTTCTCCGTGCAAGCTTCGGCGCATGCCTACGATGATGTCATCGGCGTGACGGCTTCGACATCGCTCATCGAGCTCGGCAATGCCAATGCCACGACGATCTCCGTAGCCACGGTCGGCCGCGCCTTGGCCAAAGTCTCGACGGAGAGCGGTCCGATCAATATCGGCGATTACATCACCTCCTCGTCCGTGGCTGGCGTCGGCATGAAGGCCACAGCCAGCGGCCGCGTCATCGGCCGAGCCTTGGAAGCCTACAGCGCCGCCACGCCGGGCCTGATCGTGGTCGAGCTCTCACCGGCGGAGCATGTCGATATCAACAGTTTGATCGCTTCCTCGACGACGTCGATCGAAAGTACGCTGGCTTCGAGCTCAAATATTCTGGCCTCGTCGACGGTTTCCGAGATCGCTTCCTCGACGTCGCTCATCGGCACGATTGCCAACGCCTTGGGGAACGCCATCTCATCGGCCGGCACATGGATCTTGGATAAGATCTCGGCGCACATCGTCTACACCGATCGCATCCAAGCCAAGGTGGCGGCCGTGACGGAAGGTCTGGAGATGACCGACCAGGCCACGGGCCAGATCTACTGCGTGGTCATCAGGGACGGCAATTGGGACAAGCAACTCGGTGCCTGCGCCACGACGGCCACTTCGACGGCGTCGACTATTTCCGCCACTTCAACGGCCTCGACCACATCGCCTACGATTACTTCGCCGACCCAACCGGCAGATACCATGACGACAACTGTGACATCGCCGACAACAACGCCGGCGCCGACAGACACCACCAACACAGCCGTAACGTCGCCGATAAACACCGGAACGGCGCCGACAAATACGACAAATGCAACGAGCACAGTTTCGACAGTATCGACGTCTCCCGCAACCTCGACAGCTTCAACGACAGTGACAACCTCGACGACGGCCACAACTTCAACGACCGCTACATCGGCCACCACAACAGCTTCGAGCACCGGTGTCCCTGCGAACTCGGGCGGTGGAGCAGGGAATACGGGTACGACAACGACTACGACGTCAAGCTCCAACGGATCGAGTTCAGGTGATCCGGCGCCTGTGACGACGACCACAACCAATGCGTCAGCAACGCCGACGCCAACAGCCTCGACGCCGGCGACGACATCTCCGACGCCAGCTGCGCAACCGCCGTCTCCAACGCCAGCTACACAAACATCTATCCAAACACCGACACAGACATCTCCACAGACACCGACACAGACATCTACTCAATCGACAGCGCCAACAATATCGACGCCGCCACCACCACCGCCGCCACCACCACCGCCGCCAGCGACCTCTGCGCCGGCCGCACCACCACCACCGCCAACTAATACCAGTGCCAGCGCCAGTTCAGGAGGGAGTAGCACGCCGTAATATTCGAGAAGGAAGTTAACTGTCAGCAATTATCAACCGCCACTGTATCAGAAATAGTAACCACACCACCGTGAGACTCAACACCCAATCGCCCATATTTCTTCTGGCCATTCTTTTCCTTTCGGGCATGTCGCTCATCTACGTCGTGTCTGCCGACGTAGTGCCAGGCAGTATCGTGGCGCAGCCGCCTCTCCGGCGCATCTCTCGAGAATCGGCGCCGTCCATAGTAGCCGCGGCCTTTCCGATGTTTTCCGGCCGAACTCAAGTGGCCGCCCTCGAAGGTGCCGGCTCCGGCCTGGTCGGCTGGTGGAAATTTGATGAGGGATCCGGTACGACGGCGGCCGATTCGAGCGGAAGCGGCAATACTGGCACTCTCGTCGGCGGCCCGACGTGGACGACGGGGCAGATCGGGGGTGCGCTGTCGTTCAACGGCACAAATCAATACGTCACCGCTTCGACCAATTCCATGCCCGCGAGTGCTCAGGCAGTGTCTATATCGGCGTGGGTTTTCATCTCTCAATATCCAAACTCGAAAAGCAGCATTGTCTGGCGCGGCAGCACATCGGCTGGCGGAGGGTTTGGAGATCCCCGGATATTTGCCCTGACTCTCGAAGGTGCATCGAATAATGTGCCGGTTTTCTATGCGGAATCGGCCGGTTCGGGAGGTTTGTATTATGATGCAACATCGTCCGTGTCCATTGGGACTGGCTCCTGGCATCTGATCACCGGAACGTCTGACGGTAGCGGCCATCTCGCTATATATGTGGATGGTTCTAGTGCGGGCGCGCAAGGACCTTTTCTCGGATTTTCCTCGGGAAGCGCTGATTCGACGGTATATGTCGGCGCTGATAATAGCAGGTCATCTCTCGAGGATTATTTCCCCGGACGCGTAGACGATGTCCGCATCTACAACCGCGCACTGTCTGCACAGGAAGTCTCCGTACTTTACGCTGAAGCTTCGTCCGGTCCGCTACCAACACCGACACCTACACTAACGCCGACGCCAACACCTACGCCGACAGCCACACCTCCTCTACAGTCGGCATACTATGTCGATGCCTCTCGGACGTCCAACGGCGATGGCTCGGCGAACAACCCCTGGAGGCTCATCGAAGACATCGACTGGGCCAAGGTGCAGTCGTCATTGAACAGCACCAGCGTGAGCATCTATTTCTCCAGCCGCTCGACCTGGGATAACGACGGCTCGTTGACCGTGAAGGCGACCGGCAGCGCCTCCGCAATGCTGACTCTCGACGGGTCGACGTATTACAACTCCGTATCGTCCGGGCCGGCCCAGTGGGTGCTGGAATCGACTCCGGGAAACCGTGCCTCATTCAGCAATTCTACGGTAACCGGTGGATCGATGTACATCAATAACGACACGCACTATGTGACCGTGAGAGGGTTCAGCCTCCTGCATCCGACCTGGGGCGGCATCAACATCGGCCAAAGCAATCCCAGCATCAATATCGACCACATCGTCGTCGACGACGTGAGCATCGATTCTCCTCAGAACAATCACGGCGTCTGGGGAGGCTGGCTCGAGAGCGGCGTTCATGACATCACGGTCGAGAATTCCATCATCAAAAATACGCCGCTCGAAGGCATCTACATCGGCCATTACAACTATCTGCAAAATTCGATCACTGGCGTGGTCATCCGCAACAACATCCTCATCGACGTGGGTAGCCCCGCCGGCGGCGGGTCAGCATCCATCAATGTGAAGCCTCCTGACATAGGTGCCGTGGTGAGCGGCAATGCTATATATCGCACGACCACGAGCACCGGCGCAGGCTGCGGCATCTTCTTCGCGGCCGACGGCGGGCAGATATACGACAACACCATTCATGGCATCACCCATGTCAATCAGAATGTCTGCGGCGGGCATGGCATCTTCCTCACCTCTGATGGCGATGGCGTAGGCAATGGCCACGCGATCACCTCGGCCCTCATCTATAACAATCTCATCTATGGGAATGACGGCTCTGCCATTTCGGTTTCCGCTACCACGAACACGCCGGGCGCTGACGTGACGGGGATCCGGATATATAACAACACGCTCTGGAGGAATGGCTTGAGTACCTCGCGAGGCGATATCGATCTGAGCTCGTTCAGTCCTCGCTCGATTCAGGTTACAGATGTTCGAAATAACATCATCGGGAATCTGAGCGGGAATCCCTATGTGAAGACCTACAATACCACTGCTCATATCGTCGCATCAGATGACAATATCTATAACACCAG
>JAGWLE010000045.1 GCA_028864955.1 Patescibacteria group bacterium
CGGCCTGATCAAGATTGCCTACGCCGGCGAAGAGCAATTGATGTCCGTAAAATTCATGTGCCCCTATGACGGATTTTCATACCCGGAGGTCGAACCGAGATTGTTTTCCTTCAATTCCCCCTACGGCGCCTGCCCGACCTGCAATGGCCTGGGCACCGAATCCATATTCAGCGATAAACCCTGCCCGACCTGCGCCGGCTCCCGTCTGCGCGAGGAGGCGCTCCACGTGATGATCGGCGGCAAGAACATCGTTGACATAACGCGGCTCTCCATCGAGAAGGCGATTGCGTACTTTGATCAGATCGAGCTTACGGTGGCTGAGAAGGAGATCGCTAAGGTCGTACTAAAAGAGATAGGCGCCAGGCTGTCTTTCATGGTCAATGTCGGCATCGAATACCTGACTCTCGACCGGCGCGCCAACACCCTGTCCGGCGGCGAAGCCCAGCGCATACGGCTGGCCTCGCAACTCGGTTCCGGACTCGTCGGCGCGCTCTACGTGCTCGACGAGCCGACGATCGGCCTGCACCAGCGTGACAACGATCGTCTGATCCGCACGCTGCTTCGATTGCGCGATCTCGGCAATACCATTATTGTCGTCGAACACGATGAGGATACGATGCATGCGTCCGATTATATCGTCGATATTGGGCCGGGCGCCGGCGTCCACGGCGGAAAGGTCGTGGTATCGGGCTACCTTGACGAGCTCTTGGCTGAAAAGACGAATTCCTCAAAATCGCTGACATTGGCATACCTGCGAGGCGAGAAGTCCATTCCCATGCCCGGGCGGCGCCGCGAACCGAAGGGCAAGATCATGATCCGCGGCGGCCACGTCTTTAACATCAAAAATATGGACGTCGATGTGCCTTTGGGTTGTCTCAATGTCATCACCGGCGTCTCGGGTTCGGGCAAATCATCGTTCATGTACGAGATTCTCCACAAAAACCTGCAGTCGAGGCTCGAGACCCGCCTGCGGAGCAATCAGCCCATCAACGCCGCCAGCTTTAGCGGATCGGAATATGCCAGCCGCGTCATCCTGATCGACCAGTCGCCCATCGGCCGTACGCCGAGATCGAACCCGGCGACGTATACCGGCGCCTGGACTCACATTCGCGATCTCTTTGCCGCTGAACCCGAAGCCCGCGCTCGCGGCTGGGGTCCAGGGCGTTTTTCATTCAACCGTCCGGGCGGGCGTTGCGAAGCCTGTGAAGGCAACGGCGAGATCGCCGTGGAAATGCATTTCTTGCCGACTGTCTACGTCACCTGCGAAATTTGCGGCGGTACGCGCTTTACCAAGGAGACGCTCGAGATCAAGTTTCGCAGAAAGAATATCCACGAAGTCCTGGAACTGACCATCGAGGAAGCCCTCGGATTCTTTGCCGATATTCCGGCGGTCGAAGATCGGCTGCGCACACTCATGGATGTCGGCCTCGGCTACGTCAAGCTCGGCCAATCGGCTACGACGCTATCCGGCGGCGAAGCTCAACGCGTCAAAATATCGTCCGAATTGTATCGCGCGCACCTGCAAAAAACCATCTACCTGCTCGATGAACCGACCGTCGGTTTGCATTATGAGGATGTAAAAAGCCTGGTGGACATTCTTCAAAAATTGGTCGATAAAGGCAACACCGTCGTGGTCATCGAGCACAATCTCGACCTTATAAAAAACGCCGACTACATCATCGATATCGGCCCCGATGGCGGCGATCGCGGCGGACGCCTGGTGGCCAAGGGCACGCCCGAAGACGTCGCTCGAAATGAAAAAAGCTATACGGGCAAATATCTGAAACAGATCCTCAAACGACAAAAAATGTCAGGCGGATCCGCCTGACATGCGAAGGTACGGTAGTTGGCGATCATAACGGCCAGGTTACTCTAGGTATGCGGCAGCAGTGGATGAGCTCGATCGCGACCAGCACGATCAGGAATACGACCACGACGATCATGATGGCGTGTATCCATTTGAGCATAGAGACCTCCAGAGATGCCGCAGGCTGCGCGCATACTTCAGAAGCAGGCCGCCGACACTAACTATGAGAACCAGGATGAAGATCACCGACCAGCAGACGACTCCGAAAAGGAATGTCGGAACAAACATACATCGGCACACGAGCGAATTTTTCATAGACAATCTTGCGTTCAACCTGCAAGTACAATACCATTCAGATCGTGAAATATCAATATATCCAAAAATTAAAGCTGCCTGACGCGCCAGGCATCTACATCTTCCGCGATCGCCGGAGACGCCCGATATACATCGGCCGGGCAACCTCGCTCAAAGACCGCGTCAGGAGCTATTTCAGCAACGATCTTATCGACGCTCGCGGACCTCGCCTGGTCGATATGGTCACCAAGGCGTCTTCCTTGAGTTCCCAGGCGACCGCATCAGTTCTCGAGGCTATCCTGCTCGAATCAGTGCTCATCAAGCGCTACCAGCCGTTCTACAATGTCGAGGAACGCGATGACAAGAGCAACCAATACGTGGTCATCACCGACGAACCGTGGCCGCGCGTCTTCCTGGTGCGCGCCCGGGATTACGACCAGGCAGAATCGAACGGCGTGCCCGGCAGTCTCGGCTTCAAGGTACGCCGGCGTTTCGGACCTTTCGTGGAAAGCGGGACGATCAAGGAAGCCCTCAAAATACTGCGCAAACTTTTTCCCTTCAGGGACAGGAAAGCCAACGATTCCAGGCATGAAGCTTTTTATCGAGCCATCAATCAATCGCCGCGGGGAAATGAACTGCCGGCCGGCGCGCCGGAATACATCGAGGCCCGACGGCAATATCAACGCACGATCCGCTACATATCGCTGTTTTTTGAGGGTCGGAGCCAGCGCGTCAGGGAAATGATCGAACGCGACATGAGGAGGCAGGCTCGTAATCTCGAGTTCGAACAAGCGGCGCGGAGCCGCAAGCTTCTGTATGCCTTGAATCACATCAACGACATCTCTCTCATCAAGCGTGGCGGCCGGCAGGCTGAGGATTCGCGATGGCGAATCGAAGCATACGATGTCGCCCATCTTGCCGGCACGCACGTCGTCGGTTCTATGACGGTCTCGACGAACGGCGAAGCCGTGCCTGCCGAATACCGCAAATTCAAACTGAGCCGTGACGCGAACGATGATTTGGCCGCCTTGGCCGAAATATTGTCCCGCCGGCTGAACCACTCTGAGTGGCAGTATCCCGATTTGATCGTCGTTGACGGCAACCACAACCAGCTGCGCACCGCCGAAGCCGTGCTCAAATCGCGGCGCATCAGTATTCCGATCGTAGCTGTGACAAAGGACGAACGGCATCGGGCAGCACGTCTGATCGGTTCAGCCGCTATCGTTGAAAAATACCGCGACGAAATTATCGCCGTAAATGCCGAGGCCCACAGGTTTGCTGTTGCCTATCATCGACAACGGCGGTCAATGCGCTAGAATAGTGGCATGAAGCACCTCATTCGAGTCGGCGTGCTGCGCGGTGGACCGTCAAACGAGTACGAGATTTCGCTCAATTCCGGGGCCAGCGTGCTCGATGTCCTGCGCTCGTCTTTTTTCGACACTTATGAGCCGGTGGATATTTTCATAGACAGGAATGGTGTCTGGCATATCGGGGGCGTGGCAGTAGCACCCGAGACGGCCATCCACAGATTCGATGTGGCCTTCAACGCCCTGCACGGCGCCTATGGCGAGGATGGAAAGATCCAGCATTTCCTTGAAGCGCATCAGCTGCCTTTTACCGGCACCGGTTCGCTCGGTTCGGCCATCGGCATGAATAAAGTCATGTCAAAGAAGATATTCAAAAGCCACGGCATTCCCACGCCCTATGGCGGAGAAGTCAGCTCTGAATCGATTCGTCGCGACGTGAACAGCCTTGTCAGCGAACTATACCATTCGTTTCTCATGCCAGCCGTCATCAAACCGGCCGCGAGCGGTTCGTCGGTCGGCGTGACAGTCGTTAAATATTATGATGGGCTGGCGGCCGCGCTTGTGGAGGCCGCTCGACATTCGGATTCAGTCATTATCGAGGAATTCATTCCCGGCATCGAAGCGACCTGTGGCGTCATTGAAGGCTTTCGAGGGCAGGAAGTATATGCTCTGCCGCCGATCGAGATCAGGCCGGCCTCGCATTTTTTTGACTATCAGGCAAAGTATTCCGGCGCTTCGCACGAAATAGTGCCGGCGACCTTTTCAAACGCTTTAAAGCGGCAGATCGAAGAGCTGTCGGCCAAGATGCATCGCGTCCTCGGCCTGCGCCATTATTCGCGGTCAGATTTCATCATCCACCCCCGCCGCGGCATCTACGCGCTCGAAGCCAATACATTGCCGGGCCTTACCGGAGAATCATTGATGCCCAAGGCTTTGCGGGCCGTCGGCAGCGATATGCCGGAGTTCATTGATCACTTGATCGGATTGGCTGTCGCGGCCAAGTAGTTCAAAATATCGTCGGCTTGGCATTATTGAAATAAAGGAAAACCGCTCAGCAAAGCTTTGCGGCTTTCGTGAGCGGCATTGTAGGTCGACTGCTACTACTCAATGGTAGCGCGCGAATAGGTAGGCTCTCGTTTTCCCAAACAATTTAACCACCCACGCTGCTGAAATCTCCATTTGACCTGCCCGAGTTCTTCTTCGTGATCTTGCAGCCAAAGCGAAATCTGCGCTTCAGCCGAAAGCTCAGAACGTCGCAATATATGTTAACCTTCATGGAACAGTGACAAAATTCATTTAACTCCGTACGTCGGTACGCCTTTATGAGTGCACAATCATTGTGCCTGAAAATTGCCTCGAAAGCTTTTTCAGATGAATTTAATTCTGTTCAGATGTTACCATGTAGTTATGTCAGTTGTCAATTCCTAGTGAGTGGACCCGAGCGGATTCGAACCGCTGACCTCCACTTTGCAAAAGTGGCGCTCTACCAACTAAGCTACGGGCCCGAGATCAAGCACTGTTCCGAACAATCACTCGGCGGCGGCGATCCCTGCAAGAATACTAGATAACGACAGTTTCTTCAATACGTGGATGTAATCCGAAATGCCCGGCAACGTCGCTCTGTGACGACAGGCATGATACACTTAAGGTCTTGGTCGAATTTAACAGCCCTAAACATAGAACCACCACTATGGCAGATGATCAGAAGTGCTCCGCCTGCGGCCATGTTCACACCAAGAGCGATGGGACGTGTGACTGCGGCTGCGACGCAAAGTAACTATTTTGCGTCAGTGTAAAACAAAAAACCACCGAAACGAGTGGTTTTTTGTTTGTAACCGCGCGCGCTGATTACATTTGCGGCGGCATCGAGCCGGACTTGACGCACATCTTGCAGCTCGACTTGTGAGTGAAGATGAGGAGTAGAGCCGACAGACCGACCAAAACGTAGACAATCATTGACAGTGTGGAGCCGGCGCCAAAAATGGCGTCAACCAGATTCCAGTTAAAGGCAACTAGAAGCCAGTTAATACCGCCGATGATGACGAGTACAAACGCCGTACAATGGAGTGCTTTCATAGTTTTAATGTGAACTGATAACTTGTAATA
>JAGWLE010000046.1 GCA_028864955.1 Patescibacteria group bacterium
GGCAATGTTGCCGAGCGTCTCCAGATAACGTACGGCGGCGTAATACCGCGCATATTTTTGAGAATGAGTCGATTGTTTCATCGCAAACTACTATAGCTTAAAAGATAACAAAAATGGAGGCTCCGAAGAACCTCCCGTGAAGACGACGAACTTAGGCGTCAGTGTCCATTGCCTTAAGGACTTCGAGGTATAAATCCTCGACGATCTTTTGCTGAGCCTTGCCAATGGTCGCGTAATGATCCAGCCCCGGCGCTGAGTTGATCTCGATGATCCAATGCCCGCCTTTGATGAGAGCTTGTGAAATGTCACCGGCGATCATAAGGTCGACGCCGCAGAGGCGAAGGCCCATATCTCTGGTTACATTCACGGCGAGCTTTTGAAAGTCGGGGTGAACGACTTCGGTAACATCCCGCGAGTCACCGCCACTCGAGAGATTGGCGTTATCGAGAAGATATACCAGCTGACCTTTTCCCAGACGAGAATCGAATGAGAGACCTTGGCGCCACAGCTTATCGGCGATGCGACGATCATCGAATTGGAGGACCGTATCTCTGCCCGTCTGCTTGAAGACGTATTGCTTCTTTCGAAGAAGCCCGCGCACAGTGGTTTTTCCATCGCCAATGACTGACAACGGGATTCGTTCATAGGCCGATATGACTCGACCGTCGAGTACGACCAATCGATAGTCATGGCCGATGATGAACGTCTCGATGAGAATCATCGTATCCATCTTCGAAGCGGCCTTAAAGGCTGTCTCGAACTCTCGACGTGTCTGTACTTTGAAGACGCAGCGTCCTTGGCTCTTGCTGTTTGGCTTTACGATAACCGGCCAGCCAAGTTTTCGCGCATAGCGATACGCCGCCGCCATGCTTTCGTGCGAATGTATTTGGGCTGCCCATTTTTCAGCGCAGAATGCCCTCCCGGTAATTACCGGATAACCCATTCGCTTCATGAAGAACTTAGCGTAGTCCTTATCGCGGGCTATGTCTGACGCGCCCATGCGATTGAGATCAAGCGTCGAGTAGCGGAAATACCTTTTACGTCCGCTTTCGAAGATGATTTGACCGACTTTGCCCCATTTCGGCTCCAAGATGACCCTGGCTCCGATACGCGGGGCGACCTTTTTCAGTGTTCTGGCTACAAGATTTTCTTTCATATCTGACATTTTTTACCATAAAGTTGGTAAAATAGCAAGGAAAACAGGAAAACGGTGCCATCTACTAAGTGCACCGACAATCTGATTTCAATTCCACCCTACGAGGGGCACATGATCGAAATTATGTAGTAGAGCACGATTGACTCGCGTGCGGTTTGGGAGTAGGTTGTGTGCGGACACCACAACTTAATATAGCTATGACAACACAGAAATTCTACGCACTCGTGCGAATCTTTCGCAAAGGCAGCGTGCTCAATCCGGAGGAAGCCGTCACATTCCGTGCTCTAAAGAAGACAATGGGCTACGATCATTTCGCGAACATGCGCATGGGCACATTCCTGGAATTCGATTTCGAAGCCGCGAGTGATGATGCGGACACTGTCAAAAATGAACTCCGAGGTCACCTGACTCGCGGCGGACTCATGCCCGATGCCATCCTCAATCTCGTCAAGGACACCTTCGAGATCCTCGAACTCACGGCTCTCACCGAGGCGCAATCACCTTGTTGTGGCCGCGCGATCTCTCTGCGATTGGAGCCTGCTGCAAAGGACAGCATCTGCGTTGGATTTTGCACGGCATGTATCGCGCCCGTGGCGCGTATACATCCCTTCACCGATCGCCATGAATGGCTCGACGGTCATTATTTCGACGATCCAACGCACCATTTTAGGCAGATGAGGAACACCAGGCTGGCCGTCACGGAAAGCGCTCCCCTGGATCCGCCGGACATGCAAACATGTTGAGGTCTTGGTCGGGTTCTGCCTGTCACAGATCGCGTGCCCGCGTTTCAGAACGTGGGCTTTTTATTATCTGTTTATTTGTCAGATTCCACGTCTTGGCCCGCCTTCCCCGTCCTCTCAAATTCGTGTAAGGCCTCGATGATAGGCGCTATCTTGCCTTTCATGATGTTCGGCAAGCCGTGCCATGACTCCTTTATGCGATGGTCGGTGACTCGATCCTGT
The DNA here is from genome assembly GCA_028864955.1 of Patescibacteria group bacterium. Lineage (GTDB taxonomy): Bacteria > Patescibacteriota > Minisyncoccia > Phycocordibacterales > PALSA-1337 > C7867-002. The sequence continues at coordinate 2,119 of JAGWLE010000046.1, forward strand.
GGAAAATTGTAGGTGCGGATCTTTTCCGAACGGTCGCCCGTGCCGATCTGACCTTTGCGTTCGCTGGCAAACTTCTTGACATCTTCCTCTTCCTTGGCGGCCTCAAGCTTGGCCGTGAGTATTTGCAGAGCCTTCTCGCGATTTGCGTTCTGACTGCGTTCCGCGGTGGAACGAATGACGATACCCGACGGCGTATGAGTCAGGCGCACCGCCGTTTCGACTTTGTTGACATTCTGGCCGCCTTTGCCGCCCGATCGGCTGAATTCGACTTCTATATCCGCGGGATTAATGACGATTTTTGATTTCTTGCGAATGGGCATGATGGCAACCGAAGCCGTCGATGTGTGAATGCGGCCAGACTTTTCCGTTTCCGGGACGCGCTGAACGCGATGTACGCCCGTCTCCCAGCGCAGATCCTCGTAGACGCCCCTGCCCCTCACTTCCATCGAAGCTTCCTTGTAGCCGCCGATATCATTCTTGGACTCATCGACGATGCGCGTACCCCAGCCCTGCGCCGCGGCATAGGCTTTGTACATTTCCAAAAGTTCCGCGGCAAAAAGCGCCGCTTCATCGCCGCCGGCGCCGGCACGGACTTCGAGAATGATCTCGTTCGGTCGTTCATCCTCCTCCTTGTCGGCCGCCATAATCGCCGCCATCTGGCTTTCCAACGTCTTTTTCTGTTCAATGATGGAGGCCAGATCATGTTCGGCCAGCTCCTTGAGCGCCGGATCTTTGTCGATCATCCCCCGCGTTTCCTGTTCGTCTTTCTGGAGTTTTTCGTAGAGTCCGGCAAGGAATGAAGTCTTTGGATTTTCCTTGAATTGATCCAGATTCATCTATTTCTTGGTTTTGGCCTTAGCTTGGCGGCTCTTGAACTTCTCGACGCGACCAGCGGTATCGATAGTCTTTTCTTGATTGGTATAGAACGGATGCGAAGCGCTCGAAATTTCAATGTGGAAAACGGGATATTCCTTGCCATCCGTCCACTTGGCCGTCTCCTTTGTCTTGATCGTTGAAGGTATGAGGAATTTGGCGCCGCTTGAGTTATCAGCGAAGATGACCGGACGATAATCGGCTGGGTGAATATCCTTTTTCATAGTGGGGATAATCTATCACGATAATCACGACTATGCAAATGCTATAATGTTTCATACCATGTCCACTCGTGCCGCCAGGCAGCCCCGCTCACACATCATATATACCATCGCCGTCATCGGCTTCATCTATACGCTCCACGGCGTCATACCGATGTATTCAAATTCCAGTTTTTTGGCGCTATTTGCCGATGAGCGGACAGTCGGTCTTATCTACATGGCCGGCGCGGCCGTCTCGGTCCTCGGCTTTCTGCTGGCACCGGATATCATCCGCCGGCTCGGCAACTACCGGACAGCCATCGGACTCGTCCTCATCCAGATTGCACTATACTATTTCCTCGTCGGCAGCAGCAATCCGCTCGTGCTTTCCCTGGTTTTCATCCTACAATCGGGCATCCTTTCGCTCATCGGGTTGACACTCGATATCTTCCTGGAAGTCTACACTGACGGCGCGGCTATCGGCACGGTCCGCGGCCTCTATACGGCCACGCTCAACGCCTCATGGGTAGTAGCGCCTCTCATCGGCACCTTGCTCATCAATGGCACAAATAATTACCGTAATACATACGTGGCGGCCTTGGCCATGCTCTTCCCGCTCCTATATCTCATCTATCGAAATTTTCCGCGCTTCCGCGACCCCAATTACGTCCACCTCTCGCCATGGCAACTGACCAAGCACATCTCCCAGAACACGAACTGGGTAAAGCTCTTTTTTGCCAACATCATCCTGCAGACATTCTATTCCTGGATGATCATCTATAGTCCGATATACCTCCACCAGACGATCGGCCTCACCTGGGAGGGCATCGGCATCGTCCTGGTCGTCATGCTCATGCCATTCCCGCTCATACAATACCCGCTCGGACGTCTGGCCGACAAGAAATACGGCGAAAAAGAGATCATGGCTATCGGTTTTGCCATCATGGGCGTATCCACGATATTCCTGTCGCTGCCGCGCGTTCCCTCGGTACTGATTTGGTCGATACTCTTCTTTGTAACCAGGATCGGGGCAGCCGCGGCCGAGATCATGATGGAGACGTACTTCTTCAAGACCGTATCGCCCCGCGACTCAGCCGTACTCGGTTCATTCCGCATCACCCGCCCCGTCTCGAATTTCCTGGCGCCAGGCATCATGATTCTGGGGTTGCTATTCATATCCACGCAGTACATGTTCGTGGTTATCGGGCTGATGAGTCTGATCGCCCTATGGCCGGCATTGACCATAAAGGATACAAACTAGGTCCGACCTCGCGAGGTCTGACCTCGCTCCGTCTCTTGAATAGTCCGGGTCCTATGCCTATAATAACCTCCTATGTCTAAAATCAAATCAATTGCCGCCCGGGAGATCCTGGATTCACGCGGCAATCCGACCGTGGAAACTGACGTGACATTATCCGATGGTTCCTTTGGCCGGGCCGCGGTTCCTTCCGGCGCGTCCACGGGCAGTCATGAAGCTGTCGAGCTTCGGGACGGCGACAAAGAGCGCTATGGCGGCAAAGGCGTGACCAAAGCCGTGCGTAATGTGAACACTGAGATCGCCAAAGCCGTCAAAGACAAGGATCTCGATCAGCGAAAGCTCGACGAAGCCATGATCAAGCTCGATGGAACTCCGAATAAGGGCCGCCTTGGCGCCAACGCCATCCTGGGAGTTTCGTTAGCCTTTGCCCAGGCGGCGGCCGCGGCCAAAGATACGCCGCTCTTCGTGTACTTCAATACGATCTCCAAGACGAAATTCCCCGTCCGTCTGCCCGTGCCAATGATGAATATCGTGAATGGCGGCAAGCACGCGGAAAATTCGGCGGATATTCAAGAGTTCATGGTCGTGCCTGTCGGTTTTGACTCTTTCCACGAAGCGCTGCGCGCCGGCGATGAAATCTTTCACGCCCTGAAGAAGATCCTCCACGAGCGTACACTGGCCACGACTGTCGGCGATGAAGGCGGCTTTGCCCCTTCCCTGCCTTCAAATGAAGCCGCTCTCCAGGTTGTAGTCGAGGCCATCAAAGCCGCCGAGTATGAGCCGGGTACGAACGTCTGTATCGCCCTCGATGTGGCCGCCACGGAACTATATAAGGACGGGACATATATTCTGGCTCGCGACAACAAAACATTGAGTTCCGCGCAAATGGTCGCCTGGTACGAGTCACTTGTTCAAAAATATCCGATCATTTCGATCGAGGACGGCCTGGCCGAAGACGATTGGGACGGCTACAAGCTCCTCACGGATAAGCTCGGTGGCAAAATCCAGCTGGTC
>JAGWLE010000047.1 GCA_028864955.1 Patescibacteria group bacterium
ATCCAGGGACAAGGCAATTTTGGCACAATCGACGGCGATCCGGCGGCGGCCATGCGCTATACCGAAGCAAAAATGTCGCGTATCGCCGCCGAGCTTCTCCGAGATATCGATAAAGATACCGTCAATTTCAGGCCAAACTATGACGGCACTCGCAAAGAGCCCGAAGTCCTGCCGACAGCTGTGCCGAACCTGCTTCTGAATGGCACGCTCGGCATCGCTGTCGGCATGGCCACCAACGTGGCGCCGCATAATCTCAATGAGGTTGCTGACGCTACCATCCATCTGATCGATAATGAGGACGCTTCGTCCGAAGACCTCTATCAGTACATCAAGGGTCCGGATTTTCCGACAGGCGCGATTATTTACGGTGAAAAGGACATTCATCACGCCTATGCGACCGGGCGCGGTGGTTTTGTTGTCCGTGGCGAGGCTGAAATCATCGAGGACAAGAAAGGTCAGTACCAGATCGTCATTACCTCACTGCCATATCGTGTCAATAAAGCCGAATTGGTTTCGAGAATCGCCGATCTTCACAGAGAAAAGATCGTCGAAGGCATACGAGCACTTCGCGATGAATCCGCCAAGGATATCCGGGTCGTCATCGATCTCAAACAGGGCTCGTATCCGGAAAAAGTCTTGAACTTGCTCTATAAGCACACCCAGCTCGAAGAAATGTTCCACATGAATATCGTGGCCCTCGTCCACGGCGTGCCGCAGACGCTTTCGCTCAAGTCTATTCTCGAGGAGTTCATCGTCCACCGGATCGATGTCATTCGCCGCCGCACGAAGTTCGATCTCAACGCCGCCGAAGCCCGCGAACACATCCTTCTCGGCCTCAAGAAGGCTCTCGACCACATCGACGAGATCATCTCGCTCATTCGCGCCTCGAAAGACGTGGCAGAAGCCAAAAGCAATCTCGTCAAGAAATTTAAATTCACGGACATTCAGGCGCAGGCGATTCTCGACATGCGTTTGCAGAAACTGGCCGGTCTCGAGCGCAAAAAGGTTCTGGACGAACTCAAGGAAGTCCAGGCTCTCATAGAAGAGCTCAAGTCTATCCTGGGCAGCGAAAAGAAAGTTCGCAACATCATCAAGACGGAGCTTACGGATATCAAAACCAAGTATGGCGATGATCGCCGCACGAAGATCGTCAAGCACGGCGTCAAGGATTTCAATCCCGAGGATCTCATTGCCGACGAAGAGTCGGTGCTCGTTCTCACCAAGGGCGGTTACATCAAACGCACGGATCCGGCCGAATACAGAAAACAAAAGCGCGGCGGTATCGGCGTCGTTGATCTGGATACAAAGGAAGAAGATTTTATCACGCACCTGGTGTTTGCCACGACGCACAACGACCTTCTCTTCTTTAGCGACAAGGGCAAAGCCTACCAGATAAAGATGTACGACATTCCGGAGGGCAAGCGCGCCACCCGCGGCAAATCGATCATGAATTTTCTCTCGCTCTCCGACGGCGAACGCGTGACTTCGATCCTGCCGATGCCCAAGAATAAAAAGGAGGCAGACGGCCTGTCGCTCATGATGGTCACCAAGAATGGCACTGGCAAAAAGTCTTCGGCTACGCATTTCAAGGACGTGCGCCGTTCTGGGCTCATCGCCATCTCGCTCGATGGCGGCGATGAACTCATCTCGGCTTCATTTGTGAGCACATCCGACGAGATTCTCATCGCCACGCGTGACGGCCAGTCCATCCGCTTCAAGGAGGCAGATGTCCGTGAGATGGGCCGCAATGCCGCCGGCGTGCGCGCCATCAAGCTCGGAAAAGATGATGCGGTTATTTCAGCTGATATTGTATCTACCGATGCCAAAAATCCGACACTCTTCGTTATGAGCGCCAACGGCTATGGCAAGAAGACGAAACTTTCCGAATACAAAACGCAAAATCGCGGCGGTTCCGGTATTTTGACCATGAATGTTACTGGCAAAACTGGCCCGCTCATGGCTGCAAAAGTAGTGACTGATGACGAGGAAGAGATTGTTGCCATGTCGAAAAAATCCCAGGTCATACGCGTCGATCTCAAGGAAATCCCAACGCTTGGCCGTTCGACACAGGGCGTTCGCGTCATGAAACTCCGTGAAGGTGATTCGTTGGCGAGTCTGATCTGTCTTTGATCGCCGCCAGAGATTGAGCTGTCACAAGGGGTATAAAAAACCCGCAGGAGCACTGCGGGTGTCGCTTTAGTCTCAATGATCTTGTTGTACGGTGCCGGGCAGTATCCTACTGCCAACGCCGAGGGCGCCGCATGTGCTCCGCGTACTCGCTGGGAACTTTTCGACCGAGCGAAGCGTCTTGCAGATATGATGCCATGTCATCTTCGGCTGCATACGAACATACGCGTTCCGGTCCGCCAGCCACGAGCAGTTTACCCAGGAGTTTGGGACAGTCATTTTCGTACGTATCTCCGAAATGGAACCAAATGACGTCATTCCAGTCAATTTCGCTGCCCGGCAGCTTTAGTCTCGAACTATCCCGGAGCCCGTACCAATAGATGCGTTTTGGGCATCCGTGGACGAGATGAGCCAGGGCATCGGCATAGAGAAAGACCTGTATTTTTTCCAATCGGAGCTGCTCAAGCGGTTGTACCAGACCGGTGTTGGTCGTGGAAAATCCATATTCCGTCAGCCAAATATCCGGTTGGTGGGAACAAGGTCGCGTGGCCAGTCCGGAGTTGATGATCTCGCGCACAACTGGTCGTACATGTCGTCGTGCCTGATGTATGCGCAGAGCCAATCGCGAGCATGCAGACGGCCGCGCCGCTTCGTCAGCAACACGACTGACTGTCCGGCATTGTTCCGAGAGCGAGGGCGGCGGCTGCCGATCGCTCCAGGTGCCCCGCAGGGCATGAAACCCGATGACATCGAGAAGCGATAAGAGGCCGCGACCAGCGATCTTGCGCATAAGCTCCAGATTGCGCGGATGCACGCCGGCCATGCCACCGAGCACACTGTGCGACCCGAAATGTCGCACGACAAACGAGGCGGCGGCGATCATGGTTGTAAAGATCTCAAGTTCCGGATCAAGGTCCAGGCGCCAGTTAGTGTACTCAGTGTATTCGTTCCAGAGCTCGATGTAGGCAAATGACATGCCGAGAGCCTGCATCGACTTGAGAAAGTCGTAGACAAACTCGGCAAACTCAAGGGGGTGCGCCGGCGGTCCGCCGCTCGTGCCGCTCAGACTTTTTTGTGGCGGCACAAGATATAGACAAGGCATGACATCGAAGCCGCTATGCCAATAAGCCGCAACATATGACTCGATGAAGACGTGACCGCTCGGCGAATCCCAATCTGCCCAAGAGACCCCCAGGCGGATACGTTGCACGCGACGGGCTTTGAGTTTAGAAATAGTCCGGTTGACTGCAGATAGATATTCATCGAGACAATCCGGGTATTCCTGTTCATAACAGATACGGGGTATCTCTTCCCAAACGACATATCCAAGGTTTTTTTCAATGTTCATAACATGGAGCGTGGTGATGATATAACAACATTCATTTTCTGAATATATCGACGTACGAACCATTGAAGCCTTCCAACATCCGTACGAGCTGTCCCCAGGCGTGCCGATAGCAAATGAATTCTTGGGTTATAATTAGCGCATGTTCTCCGATCCTGCGGCAAATCTGGCCAAACTCGGCGTCCAGGCGGGTATGCGTGTTGCCGATATCGGCGCTGGTTCCGGATTTTATTCGATCGAAGCGGCTAAACTGTCCGGTCCAAGCGGACGCATATATGCTGTTGACGTGCAGAAGGATCTACTCGAACGTTTGCGTGGCGTAGCTGCCGCCCAAGGCATCCGGACCATTGAGATCATCTGGGGTAACGCCGAAAAGATCGGCGGTACCAAGGTCAAGGAATCATTTGTCGATCGGGCGATTGTCTCGAATCTGCTCTTTCAGTTGACGAAACCGGACGATTTTGTGCTTGAACTCAAGCGGATTCTCAAGCCTGGAGGCAAAGCACTGGTTGTCGACTGGAGTGAAGTCAGTCCGATCGGTCCAAAGACCGTCGTGACGGAGATGCAAGCTCGGACGCTTTTCGAGAAGGCCGGCTTCAAGCTCGAGCAGTTATTTGGCGCCGGCGACCATCATTACGGCATGATATTCATACGCTGATTTCATATGAGCAAATTTCAAATCATTACACTCGCCATCTTCGTTGTCGCTATCGTGGCTGGCGTCATCGGTTTTGCGACATATAAGGGCTCGTCCACTGCCAGCCAATATCCGCCGATCACGATCTGGGGCACGTTTCCGGCGGATACATTCAATGCCTATGTGGCAAATATCAATAATTCGCTTTCAAATCCTCTTCAAGTCACGTATGTCGAGAAATCGCCGGATACGTTCGAACACGAATTCGTGAACGCCTTGGCTACCGGGCATGGGCCGGACGCGATCCTGATATCATCGGATATGATCTTGCCGAACGAAAATAAGATAATGCCCATTCCATATAGCGCCCTATCGGAACGTTCGTTCATGGATAATTACGTGCAGGAGGCGGACTTGTACCTGGGGGCAAACGGCATTTGGGCTGTGCCGCTCTCGATCGATCCGCTCGTTATGTACTGGAATAGGGACATGTTCAATGCCGCCGGCGTATCGACATATCCGCGGTATTGGGATGAATTTGCCAACCTTAATTCAAAACTGACCGTGCGCGACCAGAACAGCAATATCCGTGCCAGCGCCGTGGCCATGGGTACGTTGGCCAATATCACGAACGGCCGCGAGCTTCTCGGTTCGCTCATCTTGCAGACCGGCAATCCGGTGACTATGCCGGATTCGACGGGCGCGGTCGTCTCCGCACTCTCGAGTGCTCGAGGTACGCCGACGCAGGCTCTGGACTTCTATAGCCAGTTTGCCGATCCAACCAGCAACAATTATTCATGGAACAGAGCCCTGCCGGCCGACAAAGTCGCTTTTCTTTCTGGTACGCTGGCCACGTATTTTGGTTTTGCCAGCGAACTGGCCGACATTCGAGCCAAGAATCCCAATCTCAATTTCGATGTGGCGCCGCTGCCGCAGGTTCGCAGCGGCGGCACAGCCTCCTCGTACGCGCGCATGTACGGCTTTTCCGTGGTTCGCGCTTCGGCCAACCAGAACGCCGCCTACCAGGCGATCGCTGTCATGTCTTCGGCGGCATATTTGCCGAGCTTGGCGCAGGTTATGTACTTGCCGACAGTCATGAATGCGCTTGACCAGAATTCCGCCGATCCGTACATCGAAAATTTCGACAAGGCCGCGCTCATCTCGCGGGGCTGGCTCGATGCCGATC
>JAGWLE010000048.1 GCA_028864955.1 Patescibacteria group bacterium
AACATTTTTCTGCCATTGATCTGGACGCCGACCCTCAATCGCTTGCAGCATGTACAACAAGCTACGTCCACTTCAGCCACGACTCTGGTGCCGCAAGCCGATGCCGCGCATTGAAATCGGCCTACTCATTGGAAACACGGGCGATCTCTTCCCAATCAATCTGCTCGTTATGCAGCTTGGTTTTAAAACCATCGATCGATCGCTTGAAGGGCGCCGCTATGCGCTCGAATGGCGCTTTGACGCCGGCTCGAAACACCCAGAGCCGCGAAAGCGCGAAGCCGATCAAGAAGGTTGCGATCGTCGACAATCCGACAGCCACCAGGTCGTAGATGCCGAGCAGGGAATTGAAGACGTACAGCGATGCCACATTGACGCTGACGGTGACGACGATCGATGAATAAAATTTGGCGACCTCCGCCAGCGACAAGCGCTGCCGGACGCGAAACGTAAAGCGGCGGTTGAGCAAAAAACTGCAGATTGTGCCACAGAAAAATGTGGCGAACTTGGCGACCAGGATGTGCGTCGGGAAGAATGGCATGAATCGCGTCAACAGATAGTACGTCGCCACATCGACAACCGTATTAAAGACTCCCACCAAGCCGAACTTGGCCCCCTGAACATAGGCCGTGTCCGTGCGGCCGAGCTCGCCGCGCCATAAGTGGTAGAACTCCTTCAGAGCGCGAATGATGACGCTCGGCTTGGCGCCGGTCGGATTGCCTTTGCGCCGCGGCAAATGCCTGACCGGCACCTCCTTAAAGCTGACGCCCTGGCGCTCTAGCCTGATGAGCATTTCCGCGCTCATGGTGGCACCGCGCGTTTCGAGCGGCAGGTCGGCCACCAAATGCCGCGCGAAAAGCTTGAAAGCGCAATCAATATCCCGGACCTTCAAACCAAAGAAAAGCCGATTGAGTATCTTCCAGCCAAGAGCGTTGAAACGCCGCATGGCCGGATCACGCCGCGGGGCGCGATATCCGAGAATGACCTGGTAATCAGTCGCATACGGGACAAGCTTCGATAGGTCTTCAAGGTCGAATTGGAGATCGGCATCACTGAAGAACACCCACGAATATCGCGCCGTCTGGATGCCGCTCCAGAGCGCGGCACCGTAGCCTTTATTGACTGAATGACGGACCAGACGGATCCGCGGCTCATATTCATGCCATCTATCGACGACGGCGGACGTACGATCATCGCTGCCGTCATCGACGACGATTATTTCGAACTTTTCGGCAATGCCAGGGACAACGCGTAAGGCCTCGCGCAAAACAGCATCGATGTTCTGCTCCTCGTTAAAGGCGGGAAAAAATACGGAAATTTCTGAAAGTTGATGCGGCATGATGGTGTCTAAAGGCTCACTGTCCGACGTTACACTCGCTGTCTCATGTCCATGCTGACGGGCATGATTCGGAGACATTACTGTAAGAAAGGCCCACAGACGACGTCATTGGCCATGTCGGACGACACTGACGAACCGACGAGAGACGTGGCCGCGACCATCGATGAAAGCACACCCATTTCGCATGTTTGGTGCCGCTATTGGGACGGTCCTGCTGATCGTCGGCGCCATTCTGTTATTTGATCGCGTCAGGTTCCTACCGAAAGCCCGGCCGGTCATTTTCTCATCCAAAGATATGCTGAATGCCATCTGGTCCCGCTATAAAGCCAATTACCTCGAAGCCGGCACGGACCGCACGCTCGATAAGCAGCGGGGCAATATTACAACGTCCGAGGGCGAGAGCTACACGATGCTCCGTGCCGTCTGGATGGATGATCACGCGACCTTTGACAAGAGCTGGTCGTGGACGGAGGACAATCTCAAACAATCGAATACGCATCTCTTCTCGTGGCTTTTTGGGCAGCGGCCTGACGGCAGCTACGGCATCCTGACCGCAGAAAAAGGCCAGAATACCGCCAGCGATGCCGACACCGACATCGCGCTGGCTCTGGCCTTTGCTTACGCACGATGGCAGGACCCAAAATATTTGCAGGCCTCAAAAAGCGTCATATCGGATATCTGGCAGAACGAAGTCGTCACCATAAACGCCAAACCCTATCTGGCTGCCGACAATGTCGAAAAAAACTTCACGGCAGGAGTGCTTGTCAATCCTTCGTACTTCGCGCCGTACGCCTACCGTGTCTTCAAGCAAATTGATCCGCAGCACGACTGGCTGGGACTGATCGATACCTCGTATGCCGTGCTCCTGGCCAGCATGACCGATAAGCTCGGCACGACAACCTCCGCCTTGCTGCCGCCAGATTGGATACAACTCGGCCGCACGACTGCCGTCATCGAACCGCCACCGGCCGGATTGGACACCAATTACGGTTTTGACGCTCTCCGCGTACCGTGGCGAATAGCCCTCGATTGGCAATGGAACAAGGATCCGCGCGCCGCGAAAGTCTTGGCCTCGTTATCATTTCTCAGCAAGGAATGGCGATCGGAGCATCTGATCTACGATACCTACGCCCACGACGGCACACCGGCCGATGCGCATGAGGTGCCCGCCATGTATGCCACCGCCGCCGTCGCCTTGGCCATCACTGACCCGCAGTCCGCGCAGAGCATATATCTCGACAAGCTCGAAGGACTGTACGATCCGGACACAGATCGCTGGAGAACAACCTTGGGCTACTATGACGACAATTGGGCATGGTTCGGCATCGGACTGTATAACTCCTTTTTACCAAATCTTTGGATAAACATGTAAAAAATATGCCTCAAGCCATGACGTCAGCTCAAAACATAACGGATGAACGCCAAAATTTTCTCCGCACCGGCGTGCCGAGATCTCTGGCCTCCATAAATATCGTTCTGGCGCTGGCCTACTTCTTGGCGATTCTTTTCATATTTCCCAGAGGAAACGAAGTCATGTACGCGATATTGCTGTTCGGCGAAATATTCCACATGTGGCAAATGGCGACGTACCTCTACACCGTCTGGAATACCGAGTATATGCCGCCATACGATACTACGTACCAGCCGGCTGTCGATGTTTTCATCACGGTCTGCGGCGAGCCGTCCGACATCGTGGCTGACACCGTCCGCGCCGCACTCGATATGGACTACGCCTCTTTCAAAGTCCACATCCTGAATGACGGATTTGTGGCCGGCAAGGAAAACTGGCAGGAGATGGAATTCTTGGCCGCCAGACTCGGCGCCAACTGCATCACTCGGCGCTCAGCTGGCGGCGCCAAAGCCGGCAATATCAACAACGCCTTGCGACAAACTTCTCATCCGCTGATCGTCGTCTTCGATGCCGATCATGTGCCGCATCGGGATTTCTTGCGCAAGACAGTCGGCTATTTCGGGGATCCGCGCATGGGCTACGTTCAATCACCGCAATATTATCGCAATTACGACTCCAATCCGGTCACGGAAGGGGCATGGGAGCAGCAAGCCTTGTTCTTTGGCGCGATCTGTAAGGGCAAAAATCGCCTTAATGCCGTCACCATGTGCGGCACGAACATGGTCATCCGGCGCGATGCCCTCTCGGAGGTCGGCAACATTTGCGAGGACAGTATCGCCGAAGATTTCGTCACCGGCTTGTTTATCCATGAACACGGTTGGAAATCAACTTACGTGCCTGAAGTCCTGGCCGAAGGTTTAGCCCCCGAAGACTTTCTGTCATACTACAAGCAGCAGTTTCGCTGGGCCCGCGGCGCACTCGATGTCATTTTCCGATACAACTTCCTCTGGAACCGGCGCCTGACCATATCCCAAAAGATCCAATACCTCTCATCCGTCAGCTATTTCCTTTCCGGCGTGGTGGTGCTCGCCAACGCTCTTATCCCGATTGTCTTTCTCTTTACCGGGCTCATGCCGCTGCAAATCTCGACCATGACGCTGGCCGCCATCTTCTTGCCGTACATCTGCGTCACCGTTTACTGTTTGCAGATATCGACAAATTTCTCCTATTCATTCAAGTCGCTGGCATTTTCCATGGCCGGTTTCAATATACATATTTCAGCCCTGCTGGCGAGCGTTCTCGGCAAAAAAAGCGTCTTCGCTGTGACTTCGAAGCGCCGGATCAGCGGCAACTTCATTCGTTTTGTCGCCCCGCAAATACTCTATATATGCGTCGTAGCCGTTGGCATCACTTTCGCATTGGAACACAACGGTCTCACGGCTTCGGTGCTCTCGAATATCGCATGGGCTTTGCTGAATACCGTCATTTTCGCCGAATTTATTTCGGCCGCCCTGCCGATACCCGTCAGCCGGCCGAAGGAACAGTATGAAATGAGTAAAAGTCTTTTGCCGTCAGCATAAATATGCAAATCGCCAGCATAGCCAGCGCCTATGATGAGAGGGGAGGGGACGTCGACACGCTCGCATCCGCGGCGCTCATACGAGGCAGTGTGATCGTGTTCCTCATGCTCGGCGTCATCGCCTTGTCAACGTTCTTTTTCGCCGGACAAAGCCTGCGCCTCGATGAAGCGCAGAGCCTATGGCAGACGAGCCGCAGCCCGCTGGCCATGTTCCAAGTGGTAGCCCAAGACGTGCACGTGCCTTTGTACCACCTCATGCTCCATTACTGGCAAGTCTATCTCGGAAACGGGGTAGCCACGGCTCGGGTATTGTCCCTGATATTTTTTGTCATGATGATTCCAGCCATATACGTGCTCGGCGCGCGGGCCTATTCGCCGCCGGTCGGCTTGTTTGCGGCCATACTCACGGCTGCTTCGCCATTCCTGAATTGGTACGGCAACGAGATACGCATGTACAGCTTGTTCGCATTCGTTACCACGGTCAATCAATACTATTTCTTGAGCCTGTTCGCAGGCTCTCGCCGGCCCGACAACACCGTCAAGCGTTCAGTCTGGCTGATGTACGGATTCTCGCTGATAATCGGCCTGTGCACGCATTACTTTTTTTCCTTTAATGCGGCGGCCCAAGCGCTCTTTTATTTCACTCACAAGGGCCGCTTCCCGCGCCGCGCCCTGCGAAATTTCATCATTATCGGCTGCATCACCTTGGCGATTTTTACGCCGTGGATATTGTTCGTCATCAATCAAGGATCGGCCGCCAATACCCAGCCGCTGCTGGCCAAACCGACAACTATTGATCTGTTCAACACCTTTTCCCAGTTCATGTTTGGCTTCCAGAGCGATCATATCAACACGATCCTCATCTCGCTCTGGCCGCTATTGGTACTCCTCATATTCCTGTC
>JAGWLE010000049.1 GCA_028864955.1 Patescibacteria group bacterium
GATTAGTGTATCGATACACTAATCCTTCTCTGTGGTAATATGCTTTTATGTCAGACTACTACAACGCTCGCCGCACGCGTAACCTCTTTGATCCTAAAAGCACTGAGCCGTTCAAGGTCAGTCGCTCGAAGATCGATCTCTTTCTCAATTGTCCGCGCTGTTTCTATCTCGATTGCCGTCTCGGCGTGGCGCGGCCGCCCGGATTTCCATTTGCGCTAAACTCCGCCGTCGACGCGCTCCTCAAGAAAGAGTTCGATATTCATCGCGCCAAGAAGCGTCCCCATCCCCTGATGCAATCATACGGCCTCAGGGATGTCGTGCCGTTCCAGCACGAGGATTTGGAATTGTGGCGCAGTAATTTCAAGGGCATCCGTTTTCTGCATGAACCGACGAACCTCCTGGTGACGGGGGCGATCGACGACATCTGGACGCGAGATAACGGCGAGCTCATAATCGTCGATTACAAGTCGACCAGCAAAGTGGAAAAAGTCTCGCTCGACAAGGAATGGCAGATAGGCTACAAACGTCAAATGGAAGTATACCAGTGGCTCTTTCGACAGAATGGCTTCAACGTCTCCTCGACGGGCTACTTTGTCTACTGCAACGGCAAAACTGACAGGGAAGCATTCGACGCTAAGCTCGAATTCGACATCGACCTTATTCCGTATACCGGCAACGACGCCTGGATCGTGCCGGCGCTAGCCGACATCCGCCTGTGTCTTATGAATGAAAAAGTCCCTTCGCCTGCCGAGAATTGCGACTATTGCAACTATCGCAAGGCGGCCAGAGACGTACAAAGGCCATAGTTGGGTCGGACCGGCTGACTTGACGGTACCTTGACTTTATTGCCAGATGATGTATACTACTGGCGTCAGTGATTTTAGTGCGTATTCTGGATATATTCTACTTACATGACTACCAAAACTTATACAAAAGCCCTAAACACAGCCATTTTTACAGGCCTTTTTGCCGTTATCGCCTTGGTTATGTCGGCGACTCCGGTTTCGGCGCAGGCCTTGTACTACCATGTTTCTCCCTGGAATGGCAGTGATTATCATCCGGTGTATCCGGTGACGTATCCGGTTTCATACCCATATCCGGTCCAATACCCGGTGTATCAACCGTACCCGATGTACCCGGCCTTGACGGTTTCGTGTTCAGCCTCATCGAATTATGGCTATACGGGCAATTCTGTCATCTGGACGGCCTATGTATCAGGCGGCAACGGCATCTACGCCTATTCGTGGAGCGGTGATGAAAATCTTTCCGGCTATAGCCAGACAGTCAATAAGATCTACTATTATACTGGTTACAAGTATGGCTATGTCACTGTCTATTCAAATGGCCAGACAGCGTCAGCCAATTGCGGTTATGTCAACGTCCAGCCGACATCCAATTACGCCTACACATATCCGACGTACAACAATTCATACGTCTATGCGACGCCGGCACCGACGTATGTCCAGTCGTATCCGGCATCCAATTACACTCTCGATGTCGGCTGCTATGCCGATCCGACAAATGCCACGGTCAATCAGCCTGTCACCTGGAATGTCGAGGTCACGGGCGGTCAGGCACCGTATACGTATTCGTGGACGGGAACTGACGGCCTTTCCGGCTCGCAAGCCTCGGTCATCAAATACTACACGACCACCGGTGCCAAGAATGCCATCGTCAGCGTCTCGTCCGCCGATGGCCGCACGGCCGTCCGCTCATGCAGCAATCAGCTGACGATCTCGCCGACGTATCGCCCGGCGGCCAAAGCGCCAGCCAAGGCTTCCAACCAGCAGCCGATGGCCGCCGCGCCGTCTGCGACGCCTGTTTCCGTGGCGAATTCGGCGCTTGTTGCCGGTCCATATTTATCTCTGGCCAATGTGCCCTGGGGGTGGGTGGCCGTTCTGGTGATTCTGGTTCTCTTTGCCACGGTCCTCTACCTCATGTTCAACAGGGACAAGATCTAATTCAGCAGGCCCACTCAGGGCCAAAATGACGGGTGTGAGCTCCAAATATAATGTCTAAATAATTCTATACAAGCCCCAAAGTAGGGGCTTGTATAGTACTTGACAAACAGCTTTCAAGCATGATATAATGCTAGCGTACGTGAAACTTTGAAAAAGCACATATATGAAGGCTACGATTCAACTTGTTAAAAAGATCAAACAGGCAGCGATTGTCATTCAGCCGGTTAGGGCCAGCTACTTTACATTCGCTGTACCGATTCGGATCAAAGGAAAGTAAAACAACCAACGAAAGGAAGATTAGAATATGGAAGCGACAAATCAGCAGACGGTGACGCAAGACACCAAAAGTAGCGAGCAGAGTTTTGTGCGGCTATGGAACGATGAGCGGACTCCACGCTTCGATCCCTGGCCGATCAAGGGAGCCGATCGCCGCCGGTACGCGCTCCGTGAAGCGGCCCGCCGCAAAGTAGCGCACTTGTGCTACTTCTGAAACGGCCGCGGACCAAAAGCCCAGCAGATAGAAATATCTGGCTGGGCTTTGATGTTTATGAACGGTTCTTTATTTCCTCCGCGAATCTTTTCTGAATTTCGTCAAATGAAAGCTGCCCGATCTGACCTTTATCTCTGCTTTCAAGCGTGACTTTGCCGGCAGTCAAATCTTTTTCGCCGATAATGATGAAGTAGGGTGCGCGCGACGTCTTGGCATTTCTGATCTTCTTGCCGAATGAGTCATTGGAATCATCGAGTTCTGCACGGATCATGTCGCGACGCAGGGATTCCTGGATCTTTCGTGCGGCCTCGAGTTGGCCTTCGGAGACGGGAATAACCTTGACTTGAATAGGCGCGAGCCACAGAGGAAAGTTGCCGCCATAATGCTCGATCAGGAAGCCGATAAAACGCTCGTGCGTGCCGAGCGGTGCCCGGTGGATGCAGAGCGGCGTTTTCTCCGCGCCATCCTTGTCAGTGTACGTCAGGCCAAAGCGTTTTGGCACGGCGAAGTCGACCTGATTTGTCGCCAAGGTAAATTCGCGGCCGATGGCCGACCAGACTTGCACGTCGATTTTCGGACCATAAAAAGCCGCCTCGTTGGGGACTTCGATGAACTTGATATTCGAATCGACGAGGACTTTGCGCACCATATCCTCGGTTTTCTTCCAGAGCTCGGGTTCATTGACGTATTTATCACCGAGCCTTTTTGGGTCATGGGTTGAGAAACGCATGATATACTTCTCGATGCCGAAGATCTTGAAATACTTCAGGTACATGTCATTCACGGCCCTGAATTCATCGGCAAACTGTTCTTCGGTGCAATAGATATGCGCATCATTCATCTCGAGCATGCGCACGCGCATCAGGCCAAATAATTCGCCGGATTTTTCGTGGCGATAGCATGTGCCGTATTCGGCCAAGCGTAACGGCAAGTCACGATAACTCTTTGGCCGCGCCGCGAAGATCTTGTGATGATGCGGACAATTCATGGCTTTCAAATAATACTTTCCACCTTCGTATTCCATGGGCGGAAACATCGAATCCTCGTAATATGGCAAGTGGCCGCTCTTTAGATACATCGACTGCTTGGCGATATGAGGCGTGCGCACGCGCTGGTAACCGGCGCTGAATTCCGCTTCTTTGGCCAGGTTCTCGAGCTCCTCGGCCATAGTCGTGCCATTGGGGAGCCATAGCGGCATACCGGGTCCGACATCATCGTCGAACTCAAAAATGTCCATGTCCTTGCCGAGCTTGCGGTGATCGCGTTTCTCGGCCTCTCTCATCATTTCTTCATAGGCCTTGAGTTCGGCGGCAGTCTCGAAGGCCAGGCCGTAGATGCGCGTGAGTTGCGTCTTTGTCTCGTCGCCGCGCCAGTAGGCGCCGGCGATGCGCGTGAGTTTGAATGAGTCGGGATCAATATCTGCGGCTGGTGAATCGCAATGTCCGCCACGGCAGAGGTCGGTGAATGAACCGGCGGTATAGAGCGTCACCGGCTCGTTCTTAACCATGATATCTTCGATGAGTTCGAGCTTGTACGGGTTGTGATTGAAATGTTCCTTGGCGGCTTCGAGTTTGACTTCTGTGCCGGACATTTCCTTCCACGAAGGCAGGAGCTTACGCATGCGTTTCTCGACATCCTTCAGATCCTTGTCAGTTGGCCGCTTGTCCGCAGGAAACTCAAAATCGTAATAAAAGCCTTTGTCTATGGCTGGCCCGATGGTCGGTTTGGCGTCCGGGTAGATTTCGAGCACTGCCGCGGCCAGAAGGTGGGCGAGCGTGTGACGCTTGTATTCGAGGGCACGAGAATTTTGCACATCGGCGCTAGAGCGAGCGGAGTTGTTCATAGTGGAAATACTGTAGCATCTTTGTGCGGCTGAAGGGAGGGGAGTTGACAAATTCAAAATATTGATTCATCTCACAACTCCTTGACTCGTTCAATCGAAAAGCTGCGCTCGCCGTTGCGCGTATTCAAGGTGGCTTTGATGGCCAGACATTTGTCCGGAGCTACGAGAGCGCGGTACTCCTTGTACGTGCGTGGAAAGACGACGGCATCAGCCGAGCCGGAAAAGTCGGAAATGGTCAGGAAAGCCATTGTTTCGTTATTCTTGGTCTGAACCGTTCTCACTTCGTTGATGATGGCCGCGAATATAACTGAACCGCCATCTTTCGTGTTCTCGACAGCGCGTTTGATGTCGATATCTTTTTTTTCGATCATGGCACGATAGCGTTCGAGCGGATGGCCGGAGACATAGAGGCCGAGGAGCTCCTTTTCCCAGGCCAGTTTGTCTCGCATCTCGGCATCGGGTGTTGGTTTGAGTTTGAGAGTCGGTACCGTTGAATGATCGCTCATCATGCCAAAGAGCGAATCTTGATCGGCATGATTCTTCTCGGACTCCTTGTTATAGTCGAGCATCAGGTCCAAGTTGGCCAGCATCACGCCGCGATCTTCACCGAAACAGTCCATGGCGCCGGCTT
>JAGWLE010000050.1 GCA_028864955.1 Patescibacteria group bacterium
GTCATACATCTTTTTCGTCCTCCTTTTGGGAGTCGCGGTCGCCGCCGTCATGATCCTCTTGCCGTTTTTGTCACCGGTAGTCCTCGGCCTGGTGACGGCCATGATCCTCTATCCGTTCTACCGCGCCTTGCAATCGGTTTTCGGGTCAGGGTCATGGGGAAGATCACTGTCGGCATTTTTGACGGTCATCTGCGTGGCCGTCATCGTACTCGTGCCGCTTTTTTTCCTTACCGGCACCATATACGCGGAAATCCAGACGCTCTATGCCATGTTGACAGATGAAGGCAATCGCTCGGAACTCATCAACACGTTGAATAACGCGTCGCAGTTATTCTCGAACATGGTGTTCGGGGTTTTGCCGGCTCCGTCGTTCGATTCATTCAATATCACGCTCTACATCAAATCCGCTCTGGAGCTGGCGTTTGCCAACCTCGATACGGTCTTTACCAGCCTGGCCAAAGTTGCCGGTTACGCGCTCATTTTTCTCATGTCCGTCTTTTATTTCTTGCGCGACGGCATGTCACTCAAGCGGCTATTCATGTCCTGGAGCCCGCTCTTGTCCGACAATGAAGCCTATATTTCGGCTACGTTCCAGCGCGCCGTGCGTTCGGTCTTCACCGGTACCTTGGCCGTATCCGTGCTCGAAGGCATCTCCATCGGCCTGGCCTTCCTGGTGTTCGGCATTCCGGCGCCGGCACTCTGGGGTACGGTGGCGGCCGTGGCCGCGCTCGTTCCCGGATTTGGCGTTACGCTCCTGGTCATTCCCGGCACGGCCTACCTCATCCTTTCCGGCAATTACATCTACGCCAGCGGCCTCTTTATCTGGGGGTATGCCGGCATCATTCTCATCGACCATATCATCGGGCCGATGCTGGTAAATAAGGGCGTGCGCATCCATCCTTTTGCCGTGCTCTTGTCTGTTCTCGGCGGCCTGTTGTCGTTCGGTCTGATCGGTTTCGTCCTCGGGCCGATCATTCTGGTCTGCCTCTTTACCTTACTCGAAATATACAGAAAATCCGCGACATGGCACTCATAGACGAAATCACATTTGAGGCCAGAGCCGGCGACGGCGGAGCAGGCGTCGTGCGTTGGCGGCACGAAAAGAATAAGGAGTTTGCCGGTGCCGCTGGCGGCAACGGCGGTCAGGGCGGCGATGTGTATGTGCGCGCCGTGCGCGACGTCAACGTCCTGGCCCGTCACAAGTCGGTCAAAATTTTTCGTGCCGGCCGAGGCGCTGACGGCGCCAATTGGTCCAGGCAGGGCAAGGCCGGAGATGACTGCACGATCGATCTGCCCATCGGCTCGATCATCCGCAACCTCTCGACTGGCCGGACCATCGAGCTGCTCGAGGAAGGGCAGGTCTCGAAGATACTACATGGCGGTTCAGGCGGACTCGGCAACGAATACTTCAAAGCCTCGACCAACGTCAAACCGGAACAATCGACTGGCGGGCAGGCCGGCGAACAGGCGATGTTCGAAGTCGAACTCGATCTGATTGCCGATGCCGGCCTCGTTGGTTTGCCCAATGCCGGCAAGTCCACGCTTCTCAATGCCTTGACCAACGCCCGCGCCAAGGTCGGCGCCTATGCCTTTACGACACTCGATCCGCACCTCGGCGCCATTCATGGCTATATACTCGCCGATCTGCCCGGTCTGATCGAGGGCGCGGCCGAAGGCAAGGGGCTAGGCACTAAATTTCTCAGGCACGTCAAGCGCACGCGCATGCTGGTCCATGTCATCTCGCTCGAACATGAGCGGATGATGGAGGCCTATCGGACTATTCGCGACGAACTCACCAAGTTTGACCCGGCGCTGGCTCTGAAAGACGAGTTGATCGTCCTGTCGAAAGCCGATCTGGTGGATGATGCCCGATTGGCCCGAGCCCGCCAGGAACTCGAAAAGACCGGTCGCACGGTCATCGAGGTGAGTGTTCTTGATGATGCCTCGACGAAGAGGCTGGCGGACGAGCTTTTAAGGAGATTGGCTGTCGGACGCGCCTGACGAATGCCTGATATTGGTCGCGGGGCAGGGAATAGAAAAACCGCCGAAATACGGCGGCTTTTGCATGATTTAGTAAACTTTAGGAAAGTTTCTCGAGCAAGAGTTTGCGCACGACATCGGGATTACCGGCACCCTTGGTGGCGCGCATAGCCTGGCCGATGAGGAATTGCAGTGACGCAGTCTTGCCGGCCTTATACTCGCCAACGGCCTTGGCATTGAGAGCGACGATCTTGTCGATCGCCGGCAGGAGGTCGCTTTCATCGCTTTGCTGGATGAGGCGGTGCGTTTGTGCCAGGAGGCGGGGTGACTGTGTCGGTTCACGCGAGAGGAGGGATATGAGTTCCTTGGCGCCGCGCGAGGAAATGAGGCCGTCGGCGATCATGCCGATCAATTCGGAGAAGCTCGAAGCAGCGATAGCGCTCCCAGAGTCAAACCCTTGCTTTTGCGATTTGAGCAGGCCGAGATAGTCGGTAAGAAGGTAGTTGACCGTGAGCTTCACTTTCTTTTGATCTGACGCGTAACCGGAAATGATCGACTCAAAATATGAGGCGATCTCGGGCGACTCGATGAGCACGGCCACCTCTTTGTCCGTCAGGCGATAGTCTCGAAGATATCGTTCGCGCCGGACCGCCGGAAGTTCCGGAATGTTTTTGGAGAGTTGGTCGGCGGCAAAGTCGGGTATCTCTGAAATTTTTGCTTTGGGTATATCCGGATCGGGGAAGTAGCGATAATCATGCGAGCTCTCTTTGCTGCGTTGCGAATATGTTTCGCCGGTAGACTCATCGAAGCCGCGCGTCTCCTGTAAGATCCGCTCGCCGCGCCGCAGACGATCGATCTGACGCTCGACTTCGTAGGCGATAGCTCGCTCGACGCTCCGGAACGAATTTAGATTTTTAACTTCCGTCTTGGTGCCGAATTTTTTTTGCTCCGTCTCGACAGTGGGAGCCACGGAGATGTTCGCTTCGATACGCATCTCGCCCTTCTCGAGGTTGGCGTCACCGGCGCCGAGGTAGCGGAGGAGAATCTGCAATTCGCGGGCAAAGCCGACGGCCGTCGCGGCATCATGTATGACCGGATCGGTCACGAGTTCCAGGAGCGGCACGCCGGAACGATTGAAATCAACCAGACTCTTGGCGTGGCTGTCGTGCGTCGACCGAGCCGTATCCTCTTCGAGGTGGATACGTTCGATTGTCACGCCAGCGAGCGATCCGCCGGAGACGAGAGGATACGCATACTGGCTTATCTGATAGCCCTTCGGAATATCCGGATAAAAATAATTTTTACGGTCCCATTCGGTGAAGTCCGCCAGCGTGCCGGAAACGGCCGTGCCGATGCGAAGGACATGCGCGATAGCTGACCGATTGAGCACGGGCAGTGTTCCCGGATGGCCAAGACAGATAGGGCAGATATTTACATTGGGTCTCGATTCGTCGGGGTCATTCTTGCAGGAGCAAAACATTTTGGAAGCCGTCTTCAGTTCGGCATGAATCTCCAAACCAATGGTCGCGATATAGTCTGTAGTCATATTCATAAGAGTAGCAGAAACGGACCTAATCAGTAAGGTGTTGCACGATCAGCCGGCGTACCGCCTTCTTGTTCAGGCGGGTCCCTTTGCTAGCCTCGATAGCCACGAGCAGGCGCTCGATATCGGCTAGCCTATATACACGGTAATTATTGATAGGGTGGCGCGAGGCCGGGAATTTACCACTGTTGTCCCAGTTACGAAGAGTGAGCGGGGTAACGCCTAAAATCTCTGCCGCCTTGCGGATCGTTATAAGCTTAACCTGAATGTTATCCATAAAAATGACATATATAAACTCTAATAATTCTTAATAATAGAGTTATGATATTTATATATATTTATTAAGTATTTTAAACCTATAAAATCTATCAACCATTATTCAGTATAACACGAGACCGTATGGGCTGTCGCAGCCTGACCTGTGATGAGAGTAGCGTGACGTCAGCTTACGTTTCTCCAACCTATAATGGTCAGAAAGAGTGGTCACACTGCCTAGTACCGGCCGCCTATAGATCTATATCTATCTGCTGCTGCTGTACGCTTGTAACTGCTCCGGGGGGCGTTGTTAACTTACAAGCTTGCCTTAAATGATGTAAAGGCTCTAAGGCTTTAGTCACGTAGATATATGGCTTAGAATACCAAGATCTCGGATGCCCGTGCTCTCGGCTTCAAACATTATATACATATTATTGTATTCCAAATGGAGTTTCTGATTGTCATGGTTAGGTAGACTCTTAATGGTCAAAAGTTTAGGTTTCTGACCAAAGACAAATCAGCCGATATATCGATTTTGGCATGACTCTCCGTATACCGCAGTATACGGCTTCTGATGAGGTTGGTGATTTTTTTGGGCAGTTTTTGACTTTACCTTTTTTGAGAAAGCCACGGACCTTCGGATCCCAATGTATTCAAGAAAAATATTATGTGTTGAAATTTCTTTTCCACAGAAAACGTCATTTTTTGACCCGCAAAGTCGGATATAATTATGCATGAACGATCATGAAAGATAGCTTTATTTTTGAAGGTAAAAAATACATCTCGGCCAGGCGAGCTTCCGAAATCTCGGATTACTCGTCGGACTATGTCGGTCAATTGTGCCGGGCGGGCAAACTTGATTGCCGGATGGTTGGTCGGTCTTGGTTCGTGACCGAGGAGTCGCTCCATCTGCATAAGGCCAATGTCCTTCACGATGAAATCTATCGAAACCGGATCGAAAATCTCAAAGGTTCGAAGAAGAAAGATGCGGTCGAAGTAGTCGCCGCGCCAGTGGTTCCGGCGGCCGCTCCAATCGAGAGCGTCTCCAGCGCCTCGTCGCGCGACAATCAAATATCGTATTCGGCCGATGACCGGCCGCTCCTGCCAGTACTCTC
>JAGWLE010000051.1 GCA_028864955.1 Patescibacteria group bacterium
CTTGTGGATCATGCCCGTGTAGTACAAAATGCGCTCCGAAGTCGTGGTCTTACCGGCGTCGATATGGGCGATGATGCCGAAGTTGCGAACTCTCTCAAGCGGGTAATCGCGGTTCATGATAAGTTACAGGTCACCAGTAGCAAGTGACAAGTTATAAAATAATAAAAAAGCCGAGGGCTTCGTATGGCGTAGGATACAGTAAAGACCCTGAATAATCAAATACACTCGATGAGTTTCATTCGACTCTGCTCGCCGAATCAGAGAAGAGCGGCAAACCGTGGATGGCTTGCCGCTTGCAAACTTCTTTCAGAGTTAGATTTCGAATGATTCGAAAATGGCTAACAAAAACCGTCCTGGGGCTTCCAGGCCGGCCTGGATTCTCGTTTCTCGGCCTCGTGCGCCCGTGCCGCTTCCTCGGCTCGGCTCCGTTCCTTCCGTGCCTTTTTGTCCCGTTCGACGGGATGAGGGTGGTATTCGACGGGAGACGTCCGCGTATCGTCATGATCACTCATAGGTAAAGATAAAAAACCGCGTTTTTGAAGTTGTACTGCCACTGGCACTATACCACAAGTCTATAGACACACAAACGCGGCCAAAATCCCGTTTCACCAGGCAAAGTGAGCAAAAGCCTTGTTGGCTTCAGCCATTTTGTGGACATTTTCGCGCTTCTTGACAGCTTCGCCTTCATTTTTGGAAGCAGCAATGATTTCATCGGCTAGCTTCTGGTGAATGGGCGCGCCCTTCTTGGCGCGAGCCGCTTCGATGATCCATTTCATGGAGAGAGCCTGCTTGCGTTCCGGTCGGACCTCGCGCGGCACCTGGTAGTTGGCACCGCCGACGCGGCGCGAACGGACTTCCATGGCTGGGGCCGTGTTTTTGAGAGCGGTTTCGAACACTTCCAACGGATTTTCGACTTTGGCCTTTTCTTTGATACTCATCATGCAGTCAGCCACGATCTTGCGGGCAATCGTCTTCTTGCCGGATTCCATGACATAGTTTGTAAACTTCGTGACCTTCTCGGAATTATAGGTCATATCCGGTTGCAAATTCCTTTTGATATTTAGTTTGCGTCGCATAGTATTTACATTAAATTTGGATGTTCCACATCAGAGGTTGCACGCGCCATAGGCAACCGGGATCTGTTGCTTAGACTTTGGCGGCCTTCGGGCGTTTGTTGCCATATTGGCTGCGACCTTTGCGACGAGCTTCGACGCCGGCACAATCCAAGACGCCGCGCACCACGGAGTAACGCAGACCGACATCCTTGACGCGACCGCCGCGCAAGAGGACAACGGCGTGCTCCTGAAGATTGTGCCCCATGCCGGGGATGTAGGCCGTGACTTCCATGCCGTTGGACAAGCGGACGCGGGCAATCTTGCGGATGGCAGAGTTCGGTTTCTTGGGCGTTTTGGTGGTAACTTTGACGCAGACGCCGCGCTTGAACGGCGCCGGGAAAAAGATCGGCCGGTTTTTGATGGTGTTAAATGTGCGCGTCAAGGCCACGGACTTAGACTTCCGCTTGAATGTCTTTCGCTGATTCTTTGTAAGCTGACTGATCGTCGGCATGAATACTATGCTTGAATTAGTCCGTCTGTTCGCCGATTGGCGAATTTCATCGTTTTTGGCCGAGCGGACCGGAACGATTACTCATACGGAAGGATAATTGGTCTGTCGCCCCCTCGGGCAGTGCCGATAACGTACCATACGGGCTGTCTTTGTGCAACATGGAGACGGGAGCGCGGCTGGGTTTCCATGGTCCGATCGAGCCGCAAACGCACTGCGGCCAGGCGTATAACAAAAAGGTGCCATGCGCTGATTCAAGAGAAATCAGCCATGGCACCGGGAAACCCACACCCAGGAAGCGTGTGGAAAAAGGCGGAATGCACGCGCAGAACGCGGATCCGTGCGGTGCATTCCGGGTGGCGGATCGTCACAGGAAATCCTCGCAGGAGCAACTAACTTCTGGAAGAGTTTCGGCAATCAACGCCACCAAATTTTTCAAAACCAAAAATAGTATGATCCATGAGGACGAAAATGTCAAGAGAACAGCTTCAATATCACTCATATAGCCACTCCCGTCAAGATACGAAAGACTATAGCGACGAGGGGCGACAAGAGCTGCCAGACAACGAGTACAACCACGATCAGGAATAACGGTCCCAACCGCTCGAGGGTGTAGCGCAATTTGCCGTATTGGTGGGGCAGGAATGAGAGAAACAGCTTTGAACCATCGAGTGGCGGCACCGGAATCAGGTTGAACAAAGCTAGCACTAGATTTATGAGTACGATATAGGAGACAATTTGCAGAAACGGCGAAGTCAAGGCTGCATTCGCGCCTGCCATGTATACCCGCATGATAAGGCTAAAGACGACAGCGATCGTCAGGTTCGAGACCGGGCCGGCCAAGGCGATCAAAAACTCGCCGGTACGCCGGTTCCGCAGATTATACGGATTGTAAATGACCGGCTTGGCCCAGCCAAAGGTGAAACCGCTGAGCGAGGTGATGATCGGCACCACGATCGAACCGATCGGATCGATATGCTTCAGAGGATTGAGCGTCAATCTGCCTTGGAGACGGGCTGTCGGATCACCGAGCCGCAGGGCCATGAGGCCGTGGGAAACTTCATGGACGATGACAGAAAATATGAGGATGATTATCGTAAGGATTGTCAGCATATTTGACGGCTTTACAGAGCCGGTAACTATATGTTAGCATACGAACCACGTCACCAACATGGCCATCGTATGCGAAATAACTAAGCGGGGTTCGATCGTCGGCGGCCGATATTCGAACCGAACACGCGCCACGCAGTTCAATCCCTGCGGCAATTTGCGCCGCTATCCGAACATCCAACGCAAGCGCATCTATGTGCCGGAACTCAAGAAGACAATCACTCTCAACATCTCGACGCGGGCCCTCCGCACCATAGAAAAAAATGGCGCGTATCGCACGCTCAAAAAGGCCGGCATCATATAAGACATCAGAAATGCACGGTCTTTCCGTCAGAAATGATGCGAATCGTGCCCTTTTCACGGATATTCCATCGATGATCGGCTAAAATGCCGGCCAGAGGATCATATGATCGCTGTTCAGAAACGGCCGCCGCTCTGGCGCCGGCTGCGCTCACCCTCTTGGCATACACCACGTAGTTCGGTTGCAAGATGGTCATCAAGTCCTCCGAAACGTTGGCGGCGATCATGGCGCTGTCATACACGGCGACATCGACATGATCCAGCGCCCCAAGAGCCGATGATGTCCCCTGTGCGCGCGCCAGGAAACGCTGGACCTTGCGCGACGAACTGCCGAGAGACAGGATCGATGTCGCTCCATAGACGAGCTTAAAGATGATTTCCGGCCCGCTAGCCGCCGAATAAGCAAACTCCTGGGGAGTCAATGGAAACAAAATTTTCATGGCAACGTCCCTGTCGAGAAGCATGGTATTACCCGCCTGGGCGGCGGAAACATTGATGTGGCGAGCCGCCGCCGTCTTCAGCAGTATGGAATACGCCGTTCCACTGGATGAGGCTGTCAGATATTTTGGTACATATAGATTATCCACGGTATACCTGTTGAGCACGTCGATGAGGCCGGAGACGTCCTTATCGAAACCATGAGTAGCCATGACCACGTCGATGCGGCGCGAATAAAAAGGCAAAATGCCGGTGATCTCTCTGACAATATCGCTGTTGGCGCCGCCATCGACCAGGATCCGCCTATCATCAGGCGTGCGGATAAACATGGACCGTCCGCTCTTGAGATTGAATATGTACACCTCGAGCGCGCGCGGCCTGTTATGTTCCTTGAGCACATAGCCACCGACGCTGAAGACTACGGCACTGGCCGTGGCGGCTATGATCAAGCGGCGAGACGCGGTATGAGCCGTCATAGTCGAAATGTATCAAATCAAGATAAAATCCGTATCAAATAAAGTTAAAATTTCTCTGAAGACAAGGCGCAGGCCTCCGCCTGTGATAGAATGCATGTGCGGAAACTTTTTTAAATTATTCACGTCTAATTGAGCGTCTATGCACACATTCACAGCAAGGAAATTCATCATTCCAAAACTTATCGGTATTTCAGAGAAAACCATTGAGGAACACCTCAAGCTGTATAACGGCTATGTCAATAACGCCAACACTGTTCTCGCCAAGTCACGGGAACTGGCGCAAGATTCAGATAAAAATGCCTACCTGCTCGGCGAGTTGGCTCGGCGCTTCAGCTTTGAATATAACGGCATGCGGAATCATGAGATTTACTTTAGTTCATTTGAAGGAGGACCGACATCTCTGGCGGAAACGAGCAAACTCATGAAAATGATCACAGATGCATGGGGTTCGTTTGAGGCCTGGCAAAATGAATTTAGAACCATTGGCCTGACCCGTGGCATCGGCTGGGCCGTGCTCTGGTACGATCCGACTGACAAATGCCTGCTCAATTCGTGGATAGATGAACAACATCTCGGCCAACTCCAGCACTGCGTGATGATTCTCGGCCTGGATATGTGGGAGCACTCATACGTGGCCGACTATCAGCCAGCCGGCAAGAAAAACTACATCGGCGATTTCCTTGCTAATGTGAACTGGAGCGTCGTCGAAAAACGACTATAACATAGCCGGCAAAGAAGGCGGCGTAGAAAACGGCGACATAAGCAAAAGGAAATGTGTCGACATGAATGGCGGCAAAAGGCAGCCGCGCAAAATTCATGACCATGAATAGTTCGTACGACAACAGCAGGTGCGCGGCCATGCCAGCAAGCCACGAG
>JAGWLE010000052.1 GCA_028864955.1 Patescibacteria group bacterium
ATACTATTTCACGCTTTACGCACTCGATACCACCCTGCCTCTCGAGGCCGGAACGACGAAGGAACAAGTCATGGCCGCCATGGTCGGCCATGTCATCGCTGAGACGCGGCTCATGGGGCGTTATGGCGCCGAGAGGCGGAAAATCTGATATCATGTCAGCATGAATACCACCATCAAAACATCTTCCATAACCCTTTCAGCCGCTGTCCGGGAGTATCTCGACAAACGGCTGGAAAAAGTGCGCAAGTTGGTTATCGAACATGACGGCAGCTTGCAATGCGACGTTGAATTGGCACGGACGACGGATCATCATCGCAAAGGCGACATATTCAAGGCGGAGATCCACATCGTCGGAGCCGGCCGTAATCTCTACGCTCAGGCTGAACGCCCCGACCTGTACTCTGCCATTGACGGCGTGCAAAAAGAGATCCTGGCGGAACTCAAGGCCAGCAAGGGCAAGCGCGTCTCGCTCGTGCGACGCAGCGGCGCCCGCTTAAAGAACATCATGAAAGGACTCTGGCCGCGAGGCGCCAACGGTCAAGACGGCGAAGAATAGTAGCGGAGTCGCCGCCGATATGAGAGCATAGAACTATGTACAAGGAATCCTTCTGGAGCCTGGCCGCCCTCAAACAGCCCGTCAACCAGTGGCTGGTCATCGCTTTCTTGGGAGTGTTTTGCTTTTGGGCCACACTCTACTATGTAACGCAAAAAGCCGAGATTATCGCCGAAAGTTACACCGTACCCATCGTCAAAGCCGGACTGTCTGTGCCGGCAGGGCATCAGGGACGGTAGCCGGACAAAAAGTCACGATACGCCATCTCTCGAGATCCTTCCGGTATGACACGTTTGATCTCTAAAAGGCCATTGGCAAAGGCCGCCTGGCTGATCTTGACCCGGAGTTGCTTGCCATTTCGTTTCATGAGGAAGTACGCCTGCGGCCATTGGTGAAACGCTTGAATAGTCCGGAACACCTTGTACTGGTCAGGGTCGTGTATATCGACGAGGCCATCATCCTTGCTGAATTTGCGCGTGAATGTCGCCCGCGAATGGTCTTGATCCCGAGCAGAAATCTCGCCAGCCAGCCACTGCGGCAGCACGTCGACCAGCAGTTCGGCGCCGGCGCGAGCCATGAGCTCTTCGAAATCTTCGTATATCGGCCACTCGCTCACCGAGATCTCTCTCTGCGCTACGATCGGCCCATGGTCGACCTGTTCATCCATACGCATGATGGTCACGCCCGTGGCCTTGGCGTCATCGAGTATGGCTGTCGGCAGCGGCGACGGTCCGCGATACCGCGGTAGGAGAGAAGGGTGAACATTCAAGGTCTTGAATTTTGGCGCTTCGATCAGCGCGGCCGGCATGATTCGGCCGTACGAAGCTACGACATACAGGTCACACGCCCGGCCAGTGATACTGTGGACGGCTTCGGCATCAAGTCTGGCAAATTCAAGCGACTGCGTGCCGTGACTCGACGCCCAGGCCTTGACGACATTTGCCGCAACCGCCATCTTTCGCCCTTGCGGCTTATCCGGCGTCGTGACCACGAATGACGGCAGATAGCCGAGCCGTTCCATCTCGTCAAGGACAATGACCGATAGTCGCGATGATCCAAAAAATGCGTACGTCATCATATTATGCGCGACGGCGCTTATTTCCTCTGAAGCTCCTCGATCTCCTCGGTCGTCATCTGCCAGACCTCCTTGGCTTTGTCAGTGAAAAGGATGCCGTTCAAGTGGTCGACCTCATGCTGGAATATCTGCGCCAGAAGTCCGCTGGCGCCGCGTTCGATGCGCTGGCCTTTCTCGTTATAGGCTCGCAGGGTGACACGCACGGAACGTCTGACCTTGCCGTAAAACCAGCGTACCGACAGGCAGCCCTCTTCGACGCTCTTCTTTTCCTTGGACATTTTGATGATCTCCGGATTTATAAAGACCAGCTCGGTCGGCTCGCCCTTATACGAAGCATCCGCCTGCTTGAGCAGCGACCCGGAAACAACGAAGATCTGAGACGAAACCCCTATTTGCGGCGCGGCAATAGCCACGCCGTCCTTCTGGAGCGACATGGCGTCGATCATTTCGCGAATAATCGTTTGCACGTTATGCCCGGCAATGTCGGCCAACGGCACAGGCACGGCTTTTTGGCGCAGAATAGGATCTTCACGGTCGAGAATCTTCCTCATGAGCATGAATATATCATTGGTTAAGCCTAAAGCAAACTTTCCGGATTGATTCTGATACGGATCTGCGGCGGCAGAGAACGAATCTTGGCGATAATTTCAGGATCCGGCCAGGCGTGCGCTTCGATCTTCAGCAAACCATGAATGACCGACTTGCCCCTGACGGTGGCCGTAAAGGCCGGAAAGACGTCGATTTCCTGGCGCTCAAACGTGTTCTGTACCCTGGCCATGGCTTCTGCGATGGCCGGCTTGGCGCCTTCGATCGTGAATTTGAGCAGAACAAAGAATGGCGGGTAGGCGAACTTCTTGCGTTCTGCAATTGTCTGACGGTAGAAATCGCTCAGATTCCCCTTGAGTCCGTACTCAAAAACCTTCTTCTCCGCTTTGCGGGTTTGCACGAGTATGGACCTCTTAGCCACGGCTCTCAGCCGGACCAGCGTGTACATGATTTTTTCGTCAATGCGGAAGTCGGGTAGAGCGAACAGGGAATCGAGCGAGACAACGGCGACGTGATCGATGCTTTCCGGCAGACGCAGGAGCGCCAATTCCGTGCCGAGAAGGATGCTGCCCGGTTTTTCGCTAAATTGTCGCATGGCTGCCGCAACATCCTTTTCATTCTTGGTCGTATCGGCATCGACTCTGAAAACGTCAATTCCGGGAAATTTCAAGCGCACTTCCTCATAAACACGATCGATGCCGATACCGAGCGCGTTCAGGCGCCAGCCGCCGCAGGTGTCGCAAACCTCATCGGCGCTTCGGCGCTCGCCGCAGGTATGGCACATATAGAAATTCTTGCCTGAAGCGGCCGAGACATGCAGAACGACCGGCGAAGAACAATTGCGGCAGGTGACGATCGTCTCGCAATCCTGGCAAACTGTCAGTGAACCAGCGCCTCGCCGCAAAGTCATCACGAACAGATGCGTGCTGTGCTCATGATTCTGGCGTATGAGCGACTCGAGATCGGGCGAGAGGATCCGGAAGGCGTTCTCCGAAGCCTTGAACGATTTCATGTCGATAAGCGTGTCGCGGGCATCGGAAAGGGAACGCCACTTAAATGGCGATCCGGCATCGATATCACCGGTATCCAACCGCTGGAGCGTCTCGGTCCGCAGCATGCTGTCAGCCAAGAAGACTGTCTGCCGCATAGCCGAGGAAACAAGCTCAAGAGCGTGACGCAGATCGATATACGGCTCCTTGGGCGTGATCCAGCCTCGGGCATTCTCCCGTTCTACAATGACAGTTTCAATGTCGCCACGGGGTAGAAGCGCGAACGACGGCGTGGCAATGACCACGATCGGGTGATCGCTGTCGGCAATTTTCGCCCAGGTCTCTCCGATCTGTCGGCGCGTCAGGCCCGAATTGAGCGCGAATATGTAGCCTTCGATGCCTTTCTCCAATTCCCTGTACAGCTTCCGGCATTCTTCAAGCGTCGGCAGGTATATGGCGATGGATTTGCGGCGCGCGAATTCTTGCCGGATCAGACTGCGCCAGGCGCTCAAACGATCGGCATCGTCGCCTTGAATGGCGAACACCCGCTCGGCCAGAGGACGTACCTTGAGACCGTCGGCGCGGGCTCCGACCTCCATGGAGAGCGCCGGCTGGCGCGGCAAAGGCGGCTGGATCTTTGACGACTGATCGAGAATCGCTTCCGAAATCAGCGAATTGATGATGGCACCGACGGACGTCGCATAGTAGTCGGCCAGGCGGCTGGCAGCCTCCATAAATGGGGCCGGAAAAAACGCCGCCGCCTTGACGCGCGACAGCTTCTTGATCTCGAACGACGCGCCTTTGATGCCGAGCTTGAGGTCGGCGGCAGGCTCTGTCTTGGTGACGACCGCGTGGACCGACCGGGCTCGCAGAGGCACCGCCACGATCGCGCCGATCGGCACGTCCGCCGATGTGAAGTATGACAACGCGGACAGGCCTCTCGTTCGCCCGAGCGGTATGACCGTGATGATATTCATGCACTATTTATACATCATCCAGTGTATTTGTGAATGAGGACGAACTAAGGAAATGTATTTAATATATTTATAGATCCCTGAAAGTCTCTATCTTGGCGCCTATTTTGTTCAAGCGCGACGCCAGATCCTCGTAGCCGCGATTGATATTGTACACATTCCGGAGAACTGACGTGCCGGGTGCGGCCAGCATGGCGAGCATGATGATGACCGACGGGCGCAGGGCCGGCGGACAGACTATTTCCGCGGGCTTCAGCATAGCCGGTCCCTTGACGTAGAAGCGATGGGGATCCGCCAGGATGGACTGGACGCCCAGCTTATCGAGCTCCTTGTAGTAGATGGCGCGCTCCTCATACGTCCAGTCGTGGATGAACGTTTCGCCAGTGGCAAACGCGCCGATAAGGGCAAAAAACGGCAGGTTATCCATGTTGATACCCGGATAGGGAAGCGCGTGGATCTTTTCCTCGAGCGCCGTGAGTTCCGAAGGCTCGGTGGCGATGTCGACCAGATTGATCCTGCCGTTTTTACCCTTGTATCTCTTGATGATCTTGTATGTAAATCCCATCTTCTCCAGCTTCACAAGTTCAAGTTCGAGGAAATCTATAGGGCAGCGTCGTATGGTGAT
>JAGWLE010000003.1 GCA_028864955.1 Patescibacteria group bacterium
CCAAGAATTTTGGAAGATCGCTCACAAGAACGGCCTTATTTACAAGAAGAATTACAAGATCAAGTACTGTATCGGCTGTGAGCTGGAAAAAACCGAGTCTGACCTTGTTGACGGCAAATGTCCTCTCCATCCACTCACGGATATCCAGATTATCGACGAGGAAAATTATTTTTTCCGTTTTAGCCTGTATCAAAAGCCGCTCATGGATCTATATGAGAGGTGCCCTGATTTCGTCGTACCGCGGTCGCGTTTGAATGAAATCCAAGCCTTTGTCGAGCGCGGGCTTGAGGATTTCAGTATTTCGCGTCTGGCTTCAAAAATGCCGTGGGGGATCCCTGTTCCAGATGACACCGAACACGTCATGTATGTCTGGTTCGATGCGCTGGTCAATTATATTTCGGCTATCGGCTGGCCCGATAATGCCCGGATATTCAACAAATGGTGGGTCCAGTCGGGCGGCGTCGTTCAATACTGTGGGAAGGATAACCTGCGTCAGCAAGCTTCGATGTGGCAGGCGATGCTCATGGCCGCAAAGTTACCGCCATCGCGGCAGATCGTGATCGACGGCTTCATTACCGGCGAAGGCGGCGTGAAGATGTCCAAATCCCTCGGCAATACGGTAGATCCATTTGAGATTATCAAAGAGTATGGCACAGACGCTTTTCGATACTATGTCGCGCGCGAGCTGCAGCCGTTCGAGGATAGTCCGTTTACGATGGAGAAATTCAAGGAAGCCTACAATGCTCATCTTGCCAACGGTCTCGGCAATCTGGTCTCGCGTGTCATGAAGATGGCCGAGGCGCATATACAAACTATCAAGTTGCCGACATATGTCTGGCCCAAGGAGTTCATCCAAGCGATCAACGGTTATGATCTGAAAAGCGCCTGTGATCTCATATGGAACAAAATAGCCGGACTCGACGCGCTCATTCAGAAAGAAGAACCGTTCAAGAAAGTCAAAGTTGACTCGACAAAGAGACAAGCAATTGCGCGCATTGAGGATCTTGTAGCCGGCCTCTTCGAGATTTCGATTCTGCTTGAGCCGATTCTGCCGGAAAGCGCGGCGGCGATCGCCGGATGTTTGAAGGAAAATAAGGTTCCGGCGAAGCCGCTCTTTATGAGGAAATGACCCTGGAGATGTCTACAACCGCCGAATTTGAATATATCGACATCCATGGCCATGTAAATTTTGCGGCCTACGAAGCGGACAGGGAAGAAGTCATCCGGCGGGCCCGGGAATCTGGCGTCGCCATGATCAGTGTTGGCACGCAGTTCGAGACCTCGAAGAAGGCCGTCGAATTGGCCGAGACTCACGGCGATATGTATGCAGCCATAGGTCTGCATCCAATTCACACCACCATCTCGCGCCATGATGAAAAGGAGTTAGGAGAAGGAGGCAAGGAATTCACTTCGCGGGGTGAAACGGCGGACGTCAATGCGTACAGGTCATTGGCGTTGCGTTCCAAAGTGGTCGCAATCGGCGAGTGCGGCCTGGACTACTACCGATTGGATGGTGAGACCGTCGGAAAGCAGCGGGTCGAGTTTGAAAAGATGATTGATCTTGCCAATGAGGTTAACAAGCCGTTGATGCTGCATATACGTAATGGCTCTGGCTTGTCTGCTTACGCAGATGCGCACGCCATATTGAAATCTCGCGCCCAAGTGAAAGGCAATTTGCATTTTTATGCCGGTTCTCTCGAAGAAGCCAAGCCGTTTTTGGACCTCGGGTACGCGTTCTCATTTACAGGCGTGATCACTTTCGCCAGAAATTATGATGAGATCGTAAAATATCTGCCGCTCGGTCGCATTATGTCGGAAACGGATTGTCCCTACGTGACTCCGGCACCGCATCGAGGTAAACGCAATGAGCCTTTATTTGTCAGGGAAGTTGTGAGGGCCATAGCGCATATCCGTGGAGAACCTGTGGAAAAGGTGTCGACAACTATCATAAAAACGGCAAAAAAATTCTTTAATATCAACAGCGAAGAAATGTCAGATTCACGGCGATAAATCGTCATGCACTTCTCCTTGCCTGTCTTCAGGAAGATTTTAACTTTTTTTGATACGAATTTTATCGTCATTTGATACAGTGCCTCGGCCTCTGGAAAATCCGCTACGCGTACATATGACGCGGGCGTACTCTTGCAGGCAGGAGCAAGTCGTGCTAGTCTCGTCATATTACTAGGTAATTCAGCCGGTTCCGGAGCTTATGGACGTCCATTTGCAAAGGATCCAGAAGTCCCACGGTCTCATTATACCGGGGAGCGATGGTCACCGACTGCTACGATATATGAATGAGATACACAACGACCGCCAAGCGGTCTACGAGATAGGGTATTTGTTTGTCGGATCTCTGCCGGAAGAGCGGGTCCCGGCTGAGAATGACAAGGTTAGGAAGATCATAGCCG
The DNA here is from genome assembly GCA_028864955.1 of Patescibacteria group bacterium. GTDB lineage: Bacteria > Patescibacteriota > Minisyncoccia > Phycocordibacterales > PALSA-1337 > C7867-002. Next base: position 2,409 of record JAGWLE010000003.1, read on the forward strand.
ATGCCGGCGCGTCAGTGATCGCTGAGGAAGTGCCTCATCGCGAGCGTCTGGCATACACCATACGCCGTAAAACGGTGGCTGGTTCGTATGAAAAATATGATGAAGCATATTTTGGCTGGATCAAATTCGAAGTTGGCACCGTCAAGATTGAAGGTATAAAGAAGTCACTCGAGACCTTGCCTGTCATCTTGCGCATGCTCGTCATCACTACTGTCCGTGAGAACACATATCTCGGTAAACGTGCGCCCGCCTTGGCTTCGGTTATCCGGCCCGGCATTCAGACTCCGGAAAAGACGCTTGAGAATGCCGCGGCGCCGGTTGCTCCTGTCGTAAATATCGAAGAAATGGATAAGAGTATTGATGAGATGGTCAAAGAGGTATAATACCCATAATAATCATTAACCAATGACCAAGATTCAGTTGGTTACCCACGCATATGTATCTAAATAAAGTGTTCTTGATAGGAAATCTGACCCGTGATCCCGAGCTCAAAGCCTTGCCTTCGGGAACAAAAGTCGCGAACTTTTCCATTGCCACAAATCGGAAATCTCGCAACAAGGACGGCGTATTGCAGGACTTCACCGAATATCACAACATCGTCGCCTTTTCGAAATTAGGCGAATTGACAGCGCAGTATCTAAAGAAGGGTCAGCAAGCGCTCGTCGAAGGCCGCATCCAGACACGTTCTTGGGAACAAAACGGCGAAAAGAAGTATCGCACGGAAATCATCGCCGAAAATGTCCAATTTGGCTGGAAAGGGACCGGCGGGGCGTCAGGCGGTGCGGCAGGGCCTGGCAAGGAGGAGTCAGAGACCAAAGAAAACGCCGCCGGCGAGACGATCGAATATCCGACCGAAGAAATCAATCCGGACGACATCCCATTCTAGTGATTAACCATTATACATATTCACGACATTCTTATGAAAAAACAGTGTTATTTTAGTCAGCACAATATCAAGTATATCGACTACAAGGATACGGAAATTTTGAAAAAGTTCCTAAATCCGCATGGCCGTATCTTGAGCCGCAGACGTACTGGAATATCCGCCAAGTATCAGCGTGAACTGGCCATGGCCGTGAAGCGCGCTAGATTCATGGGCTTGCTTCCATATATCGCGGGTTAGATTAGAGAGTGTCCAACCAACACTGCGAAAAGACCGGCTTCAGGCCGGTCTTTTCGGACATAAGCTCTTGAGCCGGCTGTCTTATTTGTTAACGCGTTCTCGATATTCGCCGGTTTGCGTATTTATCCGGATGACGTCGCCGGCGTTGACGAAGAGGGGGGCGCTGATCGTGGCGCCCGTTTCAAGAGTGACGATTTTTTGGCCGCCGGTGGCCGTATCGCCTTTGACGTTTGGCGGCGCCTCCGTGATCTTGAGGTCGGCGGTGATAGGCATCTTGAAACCCATAGGCTGCTCGCGGAAGAGCAATTGTTCGACGATCGTGTTTGGCTTCAGGAACTTGGCCTGATCGCCAGCCTGCTCGGCCGTGACCTTGAATCGTTTTGACGGGTCATTGGCTTCCGAAAACCACCACTCGCCGCGGTTGTTGTAGAGATACTTCACCTCACGGCTGTCGATTTCTGCTTCCTCGACTTTTTCTGATTGGTGGAATGAATACTCCGTGACCTTGCCGGTCATGAGATTCTTGAGCTTTGTGGCATTGACTGGCTTTCTCTGCTGCTTGCGGAAGACGTGTGACGACAGCACTTCATATGGCTGACCGTCCATGACGATGTACTTACCCTGGCTTGCTTCGTTGTATTCGAGGATGGACATGGAATTCGATGATTAAATGACTCGGCCAGTCTATAGGATTTCTTGGGAAAATGCAAAACAAAACCCCGCCGGAGCGGGGTTTTGTGGGTGAAATCAGAAGCATTTTATTGTTCATTCAACTTTGCGCGAATCTTCCCGAGTATCTCATCCCTGACTTTCGGATTATCCTTGAGGAATTGTCTGGTGGCGTCGTAGCCGCGGCCTAATTTTAATTCACCGTATGCGTATGATGCCCCCGAATGGTCGAGTATCTCGTACTTCTCGCCCAGAGCGATGATCTCGCCTTCCTGGGAAATACCTTCGTTGTACATCAGGTCGAATTCTGTCTGCTTGAATGGCGCGGCGACCTTATTCTTGACGACTTTGACGCGGACGCGGCCGCCCATGATTTCCTCACCCTTTTTTATCTGAGCGATGCGGCGGATATCGAGACGGACGGACGCGTAGAATTTTAGAGCTTTGCCGCCAGGAGTCGTCTCAGGGTTGCCGAACATCACGCCGATCTGCATGCGGATCTGGTTGATGAAAATAACGATCGTCTTTGACTTGGCGACGATGGCTGTGAGTTTGCGCAGCGCTTGGGACATGAGGCGTGCTTGCGTGCCGACATGATGAGCGCCCATATCGCCTTCGATCTCCGCTTTGGGGGTCAGTGCCGCCACGGAATCGATGACGACAACGTCCATTTTACCGGTGCGAATGAGGCTCTCGACGATTTCGAGAGCTTGTTCGCCGGTGTCAGGCTGTGAAATGAGGAGATCGTCGATCTTTACGCCTAGTCTCTTGGCATATTCAGGGTCCATGGCGTGTTCCGCGTCTATGTAGGCGCAGACACCGCCCTGTTTCTGGGCCTCGGCAACGACATGGAGGGCCAAAGTGGTCTTGCCGGACGACTCCGGGCCGAATATCTCGATAATGCGTCCGCGCGGCATGCCGCCGATGCCCAAGGCCCAGTCGAGACCGAGTGAGCCGGTAGGAATGGCGTTGACGTTGACTTTCGGCTTTTCGCCGAGCTTCATGATCGAATCTTCGCCGAACTTTGTACGAATGGCATCGAGGGCGTCACGAATGCCGGCATGTACGGGCGGTTTCGTTTGCGTGAGAGGAGACTCTATCGATTGAGGACTCTTGGATTCAGGAGCTTTTGCCTTTCTAGTTGGTTTTGTGGGCATGATGGTGTGGTTAATTCCATGACAGAGAAGCGGTCGAATCCGATATTTCGCACGATCGACTATCATGGATAGTAATGTGCAGGCGTACCGGAATGATACCACGGCAGAATGGCGTGCAAGAGTTGTCCGGTAGGGAAGTTTGTGTCCTTATGGCGTCCCGGTGGCGGTTGTTGTTCCGTTGGACTCGGGAATAGCGCTTGTCGCGGTCGATGATGGCGATTGCTGTCCGTAGACATCGATTTCTCGATGTGTTTGCCGTCCGAATTGGTCATGGGCGGCCAGTGTCAGTTTGTTTATACCCGGAAGTACGGCAATGATTTCGTCAAAATTTCCTTGCTGGTCGACGGAAATAGGGCGATCATTCAAGGTGAGGTCAGTGACGCGCGAGACCTGGCCGCGTATCTCGAGAGTCGATGAGCCAGTCGTCGCGCCGTCTGCCGGCGTGGCGACATATATAGCCGGTCCGCGGGTGTAATTAGACGAACGCCAAACAGCGTAGGCGACGATAACCGACAAGATAAAAATGACAATAAATGTGCGGAGTAGTCGCAAAGTGGCTGTGCGAGTATATCTCATGCTGTCGGATTCGCGGCATCAGGCGGCGTTTCGAGCGCCGCTGTCTGCTCCGGACTGGTTCCGCTGCTGAGGATTTCTCGCGGCCGAGAACCATTTGCCGGTCCGATGATCTTGTGTTCCTCGAGCAGATCTATAAGTTTGGCCGCGCGTGAATATCCAATCCCGAGCTTACGCTGCAGATATGAGGTGGAGGCCTTGCCTGCGGATACGACAGCTTCACGCGCCGGTTCGTAGAGTTCGTCGTCATCTCCGTCGGCATCACCGGACATCATGGCGTCGAATGCCGCGGAGGCGCCAGCTTCAGTCGATGTCAGATTGATCTCGTTCATGATCTCATCCTTGTATTCATCAGAAATGTATTTGACCACGCGTTTGACCTCGGATTCAGAGATATATGCCGATTGTAATCGGATCGGTTTGGACATTTCACCGCCCAGATAAAGCATATCGCCAGCGCCGAGAAGTTTATCAGCGCCCATTTGGTCGAGGATGGTGCGTGAATCTATCTGTGAGGCTACTTGGAGCGCCAGGCGCGTCGGAATATTCGCCTTGATGAGGCCAGTGATGACATTGACGCTCGGCCGCTGGGTCGAGATTACCAGATGGATGCCGACAGCGCGGCTCATTTGTGCCAGACGGACAATGGCGGATTCGAGCTCCCGTGGGTATGTCTGCATGATGTCGGCCAATTCATCGATGATGATGACAATATATGGCATGGTTTCGGGCAGCTTTATGGGCATTGGCTGATCAGCGTCCTTGGCGGCAACCGTGTCCTTGCGAGCGAGTTTTTCCAGGGCAGGCGCCAGTACGGTCTTATGATATGAATCAATGTCGCGAGATGCATGCTGCTCAAGCACGTCATATCGTCGGCTCATTTCTTTGGCTGCCCATTTGAGCGCAAGAATTGCTTTTTTGGCGTCGGTGATAACAGGCGTGAGCAGATGGGGGATTTTATTGTAAAGCGTCAATTCAACGCGCTTGGGATCGATCATGATGAACTTCAGATTTTCGGGGGAATTCCTGTAGAGGAGGGAAGTGATGAGCGCGTGGATAGTCACTGACTTGCCAGAGCCGGTTGCGCCGGCGATGAGCATGTGGGGTGCTTTGCCGAGATTGCTGAAATGCGCGTCGCCGGCAATGTCCTTGCCGAGTGACATCAAAAGCGGTTTTTCCGATTCAGAAAATTCAACTGCCGACAGCAGCGTGGCCAGGCCGACAGTCGTCTTGGCCGTGTTCGGCACCTCTATACCGACGAGGGATTTGCCCGGAATAGGAGCTTCGATGCGGATGGGATGAGCGGCCAGGGCCAACGCCAGGTCATTATTGAGAGCAACAATACGCGAGAGCTTGACGCCTTCGGCGGGCTTGAGCGCGTACCGTGTGACCGAGGGGCCGATGGAGATCTCATCCATTTCCACGGTGATGCCGAAGTTTTGGAGCGTTCGTTTGATGATGTTGGCGTTAGCCTTGATGTCGCCGGTCTCCGGTTTGCCTCTGTCCTTCTCGAGGAGAGACAAAGGCGGCGGCGTAAATGGCAGAAGATGCGGCATGACGACAGATGAAGCAAAGGCTGCCTGCTCGGCATCGCTGAAATCGAGCGAGCCTTTTTTGGCGGGTGCCTTTTTGGCCTGTTCGGTCCGGACGCGTTCCTCCTCCAACTCCCGCGCAGTTTTGGAACCAGCCGATTTAACGGCTGCACCGTTCTGGACTTTGGCGACAGCTTCGTCGACAAAGGCCTCTTCCGTCTCGTCTATGCCTCCAGTCCCGGCTTTCTTTTTTGTTTCAGTCTTCGCCTTTTGCCACCATACCAGGTCCGCCCAGGTGAAGTAGAGGTTGAATGTCATGATGACGGAGATGATGAGTACCGCTACCAAGAGGACAGTGGTGGCCCAGTAATCAATCAGCTTGATGAAAGGCAGAGTGATCCAATAACCGATAATGCCGCCGGCATTTTCGTAGGCAAACGCGATATTGATAAGTCCAAGACCGGATAAGAAAAAAAGAAGTGCGCCGACGCCGCGAGAGATTTCAAATTTCTTTTTGAGTCCTTGAAGGAGCGAGACAGCCAGCATGGCAAAACTTATCGGTATCAGGTAATAGCCAACGCCGAAAAGCTTGGTGAATATGGCGAAGGCGTATTCACCAAGGATGCCGGCTTTGTCGAAAGCAGCCAGAAGCGAAAGTATGGTCACCAAGAAGGCGGTGATTGACAGTATCACTTGGACGGTCTCGTCACGCATTTCATCCCAAAATCTGATCTTTTTCCCTACAGAGGTATCTTTTTTCCTGGCCATGGAAATAATAGTATCACATTTCCGGTTATATTCGGTGTTACCGGTCATGGCTCTCACGTGCCGGGTGTGCTTGCCGGCAGATATATTCGAGTTATAATGGACATGTCTCGGACACAAAGAGACAAAAATGTATATAAGACATCAGTCTTTTTTATAAGACAGCTCTCGGACACCTTTGCGACATTATTATGGACAATAAGGACACTCATAATCCGGATTCATTCAACGATCCTCTAAACTGGAAATCCCTAGGTTTTTTTGCTGTCGAAGAATATCTTATTTATATCTTTAAAAAGACAGAAAAGATAACTGCTGCCCTTTATCTTGTTTCGGGTCTGCTCAAGGACGACGAACCCATAAAGTGGGAATTGCGAGATCGCGGCATCGACTTGCTATCCTCGTCTTTTACGGCTTCAAGTTCACTGCCGGGTGATAAGAATGCTGTCATCCAATCGTTATTCACAGCCGCTCTGGAGACGTTGTCACTTTTGAATGTGGCGCGAATTTCCAACCTGATTTCTGTTATGAATCATCGTCTTCTGGTCAGGGAAATTGATTTGATTGTCGGAATGCTTCGGGATCGTCTGGCGCAAAGTGCTGAAAAAGCCGGATATGTCTTGTCAGAATCGTTTTTCCGCACGCCAGACCTATTTTCTTCGGGTTTCCGGGCCGAGAAGCCATCAGATAAAAAGGATGGTTCAAGGTCACACTCTCATGAGCATGAGGAGACGACGGGAATGAAGTCGCCGGAGGCAAGTGGCATAGTCAGCCTTCAAGCCAAGAAAGTTGGCAGGCAGGAAACAATCCTCAATGTTCTCCGCGGCCAGTCAAATCTGACGATAAAGGATTTTTCGAATGTTATTAAAGATTGCAGTGAGAAAACAATTCAGCGTGAATTGATAGATCTCGTCAATCGTGGCCTGGTAAAAAAGGAAGGTGAACGCCGTTGGAGCCGCTACTCGCTCAAGTAACCGTCTTCAGGGTAATTACGGGCTATTTTATTGACTTTTTTCGGTATTTGCACTAGTATTCTGGTCATTACTTCTCCGTGGTCGAAAAAGCTTAATTTGCAAGGCTTTTCTGGAGAGCGTGTTATCCACATTGCTCTTTTTGCACCAAATCTCGTTTCCAAGCTATAATGTCTTGCAACGAGTGTGTGCGCCGCCCTTATTTTCTATACTGGCGGAATATGCCATACATTCGTCCCAGGACAGTGTCGCGTGATGCGACTATTTCTCGGGAACCTCGTCGGATTTCGACTTTGTCGGAAGGTGCCGGGGTATAACGAACTTTGACAACTTAATACATGTCACAAGTTCAGTTTGTTTCGCCCACAAACCCTTTTTGCTATGTGTGTCGATAGCGCATGGTAAAAAGATGTGGAATTATCAGATTACACAACGTGCGTTATCTCTCCTCGAGATTACAAGTAACTGGAGGGGCGTGCGTAATTTATTAAACAATATGAAGAAAGTTCTTATTGCCACTGGCGTTGCCGTATTGGCTTTCGCTACGTTGGCAGGAGCTCAGGGTTACACCTTCTCGAACAACCTCACGGTTGGCTCGACCGGTGCTGACGTTGTAGCTCTTCAGACCTGGCTTATCCAGAATGGCTACAGCATCCCGGCTATCAGCTCCGGTGCTGCCGCCAAGGGTTACTTCGGTGCCCAGACCAAGACTGCCGTCATGGCCTATCAGGCCGCTCACGGTATTCCGAATACAGGCTTCGTCGGTCCGCTCACCCGTGCCGCTTTGAATGCTGGCGGTGGTGCTGCTGTGACGACTACTCCTAGCACCGGAACTGTTGTCACTTGCCCGGCCGGCTACACCTGCACACCAGTTGCTGGTGCCACGACCCCGGTAACAGGTGCTCCGACAGGCATCACGACTCCTGGCGTCCCTGGTACGCTTGCCGTTTCACTGTGGAATTCACCGTCTAACGGTACAGTCGTCTACAAGGGTCAGGCCTACGATGTTGTGACTTACAAGGTTCAGGCTTCGGCTTCAGACATGGCCGTCCAGAGCATTTCGCTCGACTTCGACTCTCGTCTCTGGCTCTATGCTGATTCCATCACCCTTCACGATGACACCGGTGCCGTCATTGGTTCAGTTTCTAACTTGAGCCAGTCTAACTTCACCGAACTCACCGTCGGTTCCGACTACCGCATCACCATCCCGGTCTCGAATTATGTTGTCCGCGCTGCACAGACAAAGTACATCACGGCCAATGTTCACTTCTTGACGACTTCGGATCGCGTGACCGGTTATGTTGGCGTCACACAAGTCCAGATCCGTTCAGTTGACGGTACTGGCGTGACAGACACAGAGACAGTCGGTAATACAGGTGCAGTTGGTAACTCTGCTTGTATCGCCGCTTCGTCAACCTGCCGCAACTTCAACTACCAGGGCAGCGGTGCCGGTTCAGTTGTTGTGACAGTTGACAGCTCATCGCCTCTTGCTGGTCTTGTTCAGATCTCGACCGGCGGTCAGACCCAGAACGTTCCGCTTGCTGTCTATGACGTCAAGTCGCAGAACGCTCCGTCGACCCTCCGCAGCTTGAGCGTTGTTGTCTACACCACAGGTGCTGGCAGCTTGATGACTCCGTCCACCCTCTTCTCCCAGTACACGATCAAGGTTGGCGGCCAGACATACGGCGCCCAGACAGTCACCGCGAACACAGCTTCGTACTCATCGCTTGCTGGTTCTTCGACTGTGACGTTCACCAACCTGAACGTTCCTCTTGCGGCTGACACCTATGTTCCGATCACCCTTCTTGCCAACGTCGCTCAAGACACCAACAACGCTCTTGATGGTGCCATGGCTTCGACGAGCTGGGCTATCACAGGTACGGCTGGTGGCACGAGCAACAACCCGGATGTTGAGGATTCGAGCTACAACACGCTCGCTATCAACTCGGCTACGTTCATCTCGAGCAACCTGACGTTCTCGGGTTCGAGCGCAACTCTTAGCAACCTGACTGCGACCCTCGGCTCTGCCATTACGGGCACGAGCAATGGTGGAACTTCAGCTGTGACCGTCGGTTACAACGTGAGCTTCGGCTTTACGCTGACCGCAGGTAACAACACGCTGTTCATGAGCGCAGATCCTAACCAGGCTCTCGCCACGACTTCAACCGGTCTCTCGGCTGCTTCATCAAGCTTGTCGGCTTCCGGCGTCGTCACGAATCCTGGCCAGATCTCCGGTGATACGGCGAACTCCGCGGCAACCAATGGCAATTATGGTTACTACACCATTCCTGCCGGTTCATCCCGCCAGTTCACGTTCAACGGTGCTATGAGCAACGTCAACGGAGTACAGGGCTTCCACACCTTCCAGATCACTGCGGTTAAGTACGGTACGACCACCACGGCTTTGACCGGTGGCACGATCAACTACAACCTGCAGCCTCTCAAGGTTTCAGCCACGTTCTAACGTGAGTTGATATTCTCGAACTTTGTAACGAGTTCGGGATACACAACAACCGCCTTCGGGCGGTTTTTGTGTTGATCGATGTATGACCTCACTACCGTTTATGACCTGAATACCAACGTTTGTCACCATTGCCGGCAGTTCGGCCTGGCATATAATCATTGCATGGGGAAGTCAGGCAAGAATTACCTTTCTGCGAGCTTGCTGATCATCGGCCTGATAGCCGGCATCTTGGCGGTGGAGACGTATGAAAAACTGCACCTTTCGACATCTGCTCCGACGACGCAGGTGCGCGTCGATATGCCGCAGTATAAGTATATAAATCCACTTCTCTATTCCGATACGCCGCGCGATGACGCCGCACCCTACAATAGCCTGATGAAGGTCTTCGAGAGTGATGTCTCGTCAAGCACCAGGAACGGCGTTGTCACGAACATGTCAGTACATTACCGCGACCTAGATACCGGTCATTGGACAGGAGTCAATGAGAACGAGCTTTACAGGCCGTCATCGATGCTCAAGGTGGTCGTATTGATGGCGGTCCTGCAAGTGGCGGAGCAAGATCCGAGTTTTCTGACGAAGCAAGTCTACTACGCCAGTACCGATCACAGCGACCAGTACTATAAGCCGGCACAATTGCCGAGCGGCTATTACACAATTCAGCGCCTGGTTAACGCCATGATTATCGATTCCGATAACGATGCGCTGTCAACGCTCCAGTCAGATCCGCACGTCGGCAGCGAATTCAATGACATGTACGCTCTTTTCCGTCTGCCTCAGGTATCAACCTCATCGCCAGATTTCATGTCGCCAAAGTCGTACTCGGTGCTTTTCCGGTCTTTGTATAATTCAACGCTCTTTCCTTGGTCGCTATCGGAGCAGATCCTCGATCTCTTGACGCATACAACCTTCACGGCCGGTCTGGTGGCCGGCGTGCCTGCCGGTACAACGGTAGCGCACAAGTTCGGTGAAAATACCGGTACGGCGCCTGATGGCACGATCGTTGAACGCGAACTGCACGATTGCGGCATTATTTATTATCCGCACCACCCATACTTCCTGTGCGTAATGACACAAGGAGCTGATTTTGGCGCCTTGGGAAATGCCATAGCCGCGATATCCCGCGACACGTACACTTTTACGGAGAACCAGTATCCAATTTAACAGCATTCGTTGTATAATCTATGCATATGAAAAAAGCACTTACCATGGTTTGCGGCGCGGCGATTTTCGTGGGCAGTCTGGCCATCCAGCGCGCGCAGGCCGCCTTATTTCCGTCACTGACGCTCTCGTCGACGGGCAGCAGCGTGCAGATAATCGTATCCAATGCCGATGCCAACGCTCCTGTCACATTTAAGTATCCGTCAGGCTCGATCAATATAGGCACAACTAATTCGAGCGGATATCTCACGGTCACGCTCAATCCGGGACAATACAACATTTCCACTGGAAATCCGGTCTACGTCATTGTTGACGGCGAGCAGTCTTCATCGGCGACATGGCCGACCACGAGCAGCGCGTCGAGCGGTGTGACTCTCTATCTCACGCAAACAAGCGCCACTTTGAATATCGGCCAAAATATCTCGATCAACGCGTCAAATGTCGTCGGCAATCTTTCCATTCCGGGAAACACAAATCCGACCGTCGCGTCGGCTTCGCTCAATGGAAATATCGTCAATATCTCTGGACTGGCGAATGGTACGGCCGCGATCACCATCTGTGCCGATCAGAGCGGTTGTGCGACAGTCAATGTAACAGTCCAGCCATCATATCTTACGTCGGCCGCTATATACCTGTCGCCGAGCAATGTTACGCTCAATGTCGGTCAGACCCAGAATGTAGCCATTACGGGATATGTTTCCGGCCCCTATTATGTTTCCAGCAATTCCGGCACGTCATATGTGAGCGCCGCGATTTCCAACAGCACGCTCATTCTGACCGGCTTATCTGCCGGCGGCGCCAACATTTCTGTCTGCGCCACGGGCGGCCAATGCGGTTCGATGTACGCGAGTGTTGCTGGCGGCGGCAATTCATCGTCACCATCGACCGTACTGCAGACAGGCAACCCGGCTCTGACGTCGCTCACCGTGTCTTCAAATGACGCCAATGGGACGTTTATGACGACGGGTACGCAATTCACGTTCTCATTCATGACAAATCAGCCGGCGGTCAATCCCCAGGTGTCAGTCGGTCAAACACAGGTTTTGGTAAATGGCACCGGTAACGGTCCATACACAGCCTCGTACACGGTGACTGGCGCGGAAGCGCAACCGCTGCCGGTGGTTGTGACATTCACGAATTCTAGCGGCACTCTTGCGCGCACCTATTTCTGGTTGGGGAACGCACCGGCATCGATCGGTTCGGCAGCTGTGGCTGTTGCGGCGCCAACGCCCAGTCCGACCCCGGTTCCCGCAGTCACTACCTCCGGAAGCTCGCAAACGGCGGCGGTGGCCTCCGCGCCGGTCGGCAGTCATGCTTTTTCCAGATATCTCTATATAGGCATGACGCCGCTCGGCGTGGCTGATCCCGATGTTACCGCGCTCCAGCAACGCTTGACCTCTGATGGCCTGTATTCAGGTCCGATTACGGGTTATTTCGGCAATCAGACGAGGGCGGCCGTTATCCTCTACCAGGAAAAACACGGACTGTCACCGCTTGGCGTCGTTGGTCCATCAACCCGAGCACTTCTAAATCAAGGCGTCTAGCCAGTATTCAATGACCATGGTCAATCCCTTCGATAAGAACTTCTTCAAGTTTCTCCTCGGATTCCTTTGCATTTTGGCTGTTAGTTTCGCTGTGCTCTATGTCGTGGGCGCCGTCAGCTCGCCGACCACGTCAGCTTCCGTCGCCGAGTAGTTTTCATTATTTCTTCAGGCAGATTTTAACTTTATTTGATACGGATTTTAACTCCGTGAAGTATGCTTCGCGCATTACCAGCTAATAGCGGTCGTGCGCGGAAATTTTCAACCATGCATACTTACACACGCGTCTGCATCTCTCTCACAGCGGCGATAGTCGCGATATTTATTGGTGCACCTGGTGCGGAGGCGTCTACTATCATTGACGGCGCAGACGTCGTCACGGACACTACGTGGACAGATAGCGACGGTCCGTACGTCGTTACCAATACGGTGCGTATATCTCAGGCCGGCCGGTTACGTGTCGCATCCGGCGCGGAGATCATTGCCAGTTCCTCGCTTGAAGGCTCGCCCATATTCCAGGTTGAGGGTCTGCTTGAGTTTGATGGTGCGCGTGATAAACCGGTTTCAGTGAAGGGATCAGGTCAGATATATATCTCAAAAGGCACGACAACTGCCGCATACACGGCGTTTTCTCTGGATGGTGGCATTTTTGCCTACAAAGGTGTAGTGGCGATTTCCACTTCAACCATTAGCGATGCTTGGGCCGGTGTCCACGCCAATGGCAGCCGTATTTCCATTCGCGACAGTTATATACGGGATAATACATACGGTCTTATTGTAGAAAATCCGGCTCCGGTATTCCAAGTCAGGAATTTGCCTGATGTACCATATGGCGTCGGTGGCGCGGGTAATGCTTTTGACGAGGGCGATCTTGATGCGGGCGTCACGATTGCCGACTCTTCCTTGACGCACAATACGGAGGCTGCCGTGCAGAATAAATCCGCCGACATGGTGGTCGCTACACATAACTGGTGGGGAAGTTCGGCCGGTCCGACATTCGATGGAGCCAACAAACTTATCGGACCGGTCGCTTATTCACCGTGGCAGGAGGTTGGAATAACGGATAGTTGCTGTTCGAGCATCCTCTTCCTGCCTGGGCTTGAAGGCACCAGGCTCTATCGGCCGGAGGCATTACCTCTGGGGCTCGGGACAGTCAATAATCGGCTGTGGGAGCCAAATCGCACAGCAGACGTTCAAAAGCTCTACCTTGACTCACATGGTTCTAGTACCGATAAGACTATATATTCGACAGGGCCAGTGGATGCCGCCTTCGGCATTTTCGATGTGTACGGCTCATTTATGTCGTTCCTGGATACGATGGTCAAGGATGATACGATCAGCGAGTGGAAAGCTTTTGGATATGATTGGCGCAAACCGATATCCGACGTGGTCATGGGAAGTGAACGTAAAGCCACTACGACAGAATCGCTCATGGCGATAGTAGAAGATATGGCATCTCGGTCAAAAACAGGCAAGGTGACTCTCATAGCTCATAGTAATGGCGGTCTGGTGGCGAAATACTTAATTGCAATGTTGGCCGATCGAGGCCGGTCATCTTTCATAGATACCGTGATCTCCGTCGCTGTGCCGTATCTGGGTACGCCGGAGGCTATTGCCGGGCTTCTCCATGGCGACGACCAGTCCATTGCCGCCGGCCTGATCGTATCGGCCGGCACGGCACGCGCCTTGGGACAAAACATGCCGAGCGCGTACTCGCTTCTGCCGTCGATATCGTACTTCACACACGTCTTCGGACCGACAGTCGCCTTTGCTTCAACTACTATTGTTGGCCTCAATGACGGCTCCTATCCGCAGATTATCGATACGCATAACGCCCAGAATGCTTTCTTGGCAGATAAGGCCTCGTTACGACAGCTATCCCCGGCCAATACGTACGTACCTGCGCGGGCTAATAGCACGCTTCTGGCAGCGGCCGACGCGCTTCATGCCATGCTTGATCCGATGTCCTGGCCCCAGACGATAGCCACATGGGCCATTATCGGTTGGAATAAGATTACCACTGATGGTATTACGTACAGAGATGTGCTTCGTTGTCTGCCAGTTCTCGGTATCGGGTCGTGTGTCTCGTTGCCAGGTCATGCAGCTTCAACGACACTTATGGGTGATGGTACGGTTGTCGCACCCAGCGCCGCTTACAATGACGGCACGCCAATATCACTCGATCTGGGCGGTCTATCAGCCGATGAGCGTAAAGATTATAATCATGTGAATATCCTGGAATCTTCAACTACGCAATCCGTGATCGGTGAGATCATAAAAAAAGGCAATGAAGCTCGCCAGCCCATCGCTTCTATTCCCAACGTATCTCTTGGCGAGCCGGATTATTCGAAGGAAGCGACTTACTTGGTCGTATCCACTCATTCACCCGTGGAACTCAATATCTATGACGCGCGTAACAGGCATACCGGACCAATTTCGCAGCCTGCGGGCATCGATGAGCCTCTTGATGACAGTCTATACTCATTCTATGAGACAGGCATTCCGGGAAGCAATTTTACGCGTCACCCGGGGGCTGACGGCGGAGCCGATACCAGCATATACCTGCCGGAAAATGACGGTCAGACGTATTCCGTCGTCATGAATGGTACTGATTTCGGTTTTGTCAGCTTCGATATCGAGGCCCGAAGCGGCGATAGAAGTCTTGGAAAGGCGACGTATACCATGGAACCAGTCACGCCGTTTACGATAGCAACAACGACGGTTGGCGGTATTGGCCCAGCTTCCGCCAGTTCTCAAATGTCCACAATCATCGCCTCGACAACACCCTCACTTCATCTTGATGTTGATGGCGACGGCAAGAGCGATTTTGAGGCAGTTCCGGGAAACGGCTTGCCAGCAGGCGCGATGTCGGCTACCGACACGACTGCGATTTCGAATGCCGCAAACGCCGCTATGACGCAAGCCCTCGTAAAGCTGACGGATAGACTCATGACACCTGAAAGAAAAACCCTGATTTTCAGGCGATTACAAACGATATTCTCGCGCCTCAAATTTGGCCGACGAGTGACGTTAGATACCGTTTTGTCCCAGAATGGCGGCATGATGACACATTTTGGTCATATTGATTGGAAATCCATGACTGCGCAGCAAAAAAGCACATTGTCAGATTTCGTCGACAAAATGAGCAGTGGCAGCAATTGAGAATTGATTCCCGGTCGAATTTCTATTTAAACTCGACTTTGCCACCGGCGGTTTCGATCTGCTTCTTGAAGTTGTCTGCGTCTTCCTTCTTCATGCCATCCTTGAGCAGGGAAGGGGCGGCGTCAACCAGATCCTTGGCTTCCTTGAGACCGAGGCCGAGAACTTCCTTGACGACCTTGATAACGGCGATCTTTTGAGCGCCAGCCTCCTTGAGGTGGACGGCGACGGTCGACTTTTCCTCGCCAGCGTTAGCGGCGGCACCAGCAGCCGGAGCGGCAACGGCGACGGCCTGCGCAGAAACGCCGAATTTCTTTTCGAGCAGCTTCACCAATTCATTGAGATCGAGTACCGACATCTTTTCGATCGACTCGACCAGCGACTTGAACTTCGACGGGATTTCAACTGTTTGATTTTCCATGGAATTAAGATTTAGATAGTAACGAAGGGATTAATAACTGATCACGATAGACTATGCGGACGGAGCGGAAGCGGCGGCTGGCGACTTCTTGGCGATCTCCGATAGAGCCACCACGAGCCCTTGGATGGGCGAGTTAATGATATTAACGAACATGCCGTGGAGCGTAGAAAGCGGCGGAATCGAGGCAATCCCGAGCAGTTCTTCTCTGGACATGTAGCGGTTTTCGAAGACGCCGCCCAGAATAGAGACTTGATCTTTGAATTTCTTCTGGAATTCATAGATGCCGCGGGCTGGCGCTACCAGATCGGTGCCGTAGGCCAGGCCGAATTCACCGGCCAGCGCCGGCATAGTCCCCATATATTTTTTGGCGTCGAGAGCCAAGCCAGTAAGCGTCTTCTTCGATACAAAGAATCCGACGCCGTTCTTGGTTAGTTCACGGCGCATGGCCGTGGCGTCGCCCACCTTGAGACCATGGACGTTGACGAATACCAGGGATTTGGCGCCATTCATAATAGTGCCGAGTTTCTCTACGATTTCTTTCTTTTGTGCTTTTGTGCGTGCCATTGTGTAGGTAGATACGATTATTTTCGACCTTTGCTTCATAAGGCCAAAACGAAAACAGAGATAGTCCTCGGAAGGTCTTATTTCGCCGAAGCGAGCGCCTTCTGTCTGTGGCCTTACGGCACATAGTACATGTCTTTGGCGGATATGCAAGTCGGCATCCATGCAAAAGGCTGGCATTTTTGCTAGAATGCGCTACGTTATATTTACGTACACATGGAAACACTGACGGCATTATTCGGTTCCGAAGTCAAAATCAAAGTCTTGCGACTGTTTCTTTTTAATCCGACGACGCCATTTTTCCTGAAGGAGATATCGACGCGCACGCAGGCGTTATCCAGACAAGTTTCGAAAGAGCTGCGCATGCTGGAAAAGGCGAATGTTTTGATCAGGAAGCGCCAGATTTCAAAAGATATTCAAGCGACGGGGCGTGCCGGGAGAATAACGACGCGCAAGGTCCGAGGCATTGGTTACGTTTTGAATGCAAAGTTTCCCTATCTCGATCCGCTAAAAAATCTGCTGGCGATCACAAGCCTCCATGCCGATGAATCGCTCGCCAAGCGATTTACCAATGCCGGTCGTATCAAGCTTTTCATCGCTTCCGGCGTATTCATCCAGAACTGGGATTCGCGCGTGGATCTCTTGATCGTTGGCGACGAACTCAATCTGACCAAGATCGAAGCCGTGATCTCGAACATTGAAGCGGAGATCGGCAAAGAAATAGCATATTCAGCTTTTGAGACGCAGGACTTTGAATACCGCTACGGTATTCACGATAGGCTGGTACGCGATATTCTCGACTATCCGCACGTCACTCTCTTGGATCGCATAGGCATAGAACCGCAGTAGCTTCCACGGCCGTAGAATGGCATACCAGTACCAGACTCTATCCACAGGTTCGATATCTACCCCATTTATCGGTGGTATAATGATTATGTCACACGACATTTTTTATAAGTCTAATCATTTACTATGATGATAGTTCAAAACTGGGGTGATGCTCTGACTCAATCACTCATAAATGTTTGGTACGGAGTTGCGAGTTTCGTGCCAAATCTCATTCTGGCCATTGTAATCTTGGCTATTGGCTGGATATTCGCGGTGCTCATGGAGAAGCTCGTTGAAAGCATTATCAAATCTCTCAAGGTCGATGCTGCCTTGAAGAGCGCAGGCGTTGAAGATGTCGTCAAACGTGCCGGCCACAATCTGAATTCCGGCATGTTCGTCGGCGTTCTCGTGAAGTGGTTCGTTATCGTAGTTTTCCTCATGGCCGCCTTCGACATGCTCGGTCTGGCGCGTGTCACTGAATTTCTGCAGTCGGTGGTCGACTATCTGCCGCAAGTCATCGTGGCTGTACTCATCCTCATGGTAGCCGTGATCGTCGCCAACGCCATGCATAAAGTTGTCCTGGCCAGCGCACGGGCCGCCAGCCTCAAGTCGGCAGAGCTTCTTGGTCGCATTACCAAGTGGGCGATCTGGATCTTTGCTATTATCGCCGCCCTCTTCCAACTCGGCATTGCGCCGGGGCTTCTGATGCTCATCGTCCAAGGATTTATCGTAGCCGTCGGTCTGGCTGTTGGTCTGTCATTTGGTCTCGGTGGCAAGGATGTGGCTGCTCGGATTCTTGATAAGACGATGCATAACTTGATGGATTAGTAGCGATGTCCGATCTCGCTAGGTCGGACCTAGTCGCTGGGTTTTCCACAAAATATCCCCATGCAATACCCCTCGCGGCTTACCTGCGAGGGGTATTGACGTTTTATAACCAGTGAGTATACTGTTCATTACCTTCGAATGTTTACCATTATCAATCGTCACATATCGCGGCAATAGCCATATCCCAAGCAGTTGGGTATGACCAGTGGCCGCTCAATGAAGCGGTTTTTCTTTTGTAAGCAGCACTCGGAGGTATGAATCTTTGACAATCTCATACCTCAAATATCCCTGAGGCCGCGAGGCCGAAGGGTAAAATCAAGTAAGGTCTGTTGTTCATTCACATGAATAACAGGCGACTCTTTTCATTCTGGTCGAATGGGAAGAGGAAGCAATGTAGGTAAGTCCCGACTTCATGTCGGGACAAAATTCACTTCGTGCTTTAAGAAGTGAATAAAAACACAAGCGGTGTACAGATTTCCTAGTAGGAAATCAAGGGCGTATGGTGGATGCCTAGGCTAGAAAAAGCGATGAAAGACGCGGCGTGGCGGCGATACGCTCCGGGGAGGTGCCGAGCAACCTTCGATCCGGAGATGTCTGAATGCGGAAACGCAGTACGATGAACTCGTACTATCCCGAGCTTTAGCAAGGGAAGCATACCGAGGGAAGTAAAACATTTCAGTACCTCGAGGAAAATAAACCAATAGGAATTTCGTCAGTAGCGGCGAGCGAACGCGAATCAGTCTAAACTTTATCTAAATCGTAGTCGGGATATGCTTTCTCGATTGCGATTTAGATAGAGGGTTGCAAGGTAGAGACGTGACATTTATGTCAGAGAAGTTACAAAGTCTATTCTTAGGAGAACGATCTGGAAAGGTCGGCCCCAGCGGGTGATAGCCCCGTATCTAAAAATAATAGACCTTCTTTGTTTCTATTCTTAAGTACCCCGGGACACGAATAGCTCGGGGGAACCCGCCGGAACTAACCGGCAAGACTAAATATTTTTCTAGACCGATAGTGAACTAGTACCGTGAGGGAAAGGTGAAAAGCAGCCCGGAAGGGCGGTGAAATAGATCTGAAACCATATGCCTACAAGGAGTCAGCGCGGACAGAACAGTGTTTCTGACGCAGATATTATCGAGTGAGGAAGACTTGACGCAGGCGCGTGAGCGTCGAGTCATGGAGCGGCTAGCAAGCCGACTCCTCCGTCTTCCGAATGTGATAATGTCTGCGTCGGTGATAGCGCTCTGTCCGTCATGGCGTGCCTATTGAAGAATGAGCCAACGAGTTTTTGCAAGCAGCTCGGCTAAGGGCGAGAGCCCGGAGTCACAGGGAAACCGAGTCTGAACAGGGCGTTTGTTGTTTGCAAAGGACCCGAAGCCAGATGAGCTTGCCACGCGCAGGGTGAAGTTCGCCGAAAGGCGGATGAAGGCCCGAACCGGTTAGCCGTGCAAAACTATCGGATGACGTGTGGTAAGGAGTGATAAGCTAATCGAATCTGGTAATAGCTGGTTCTCTCCGAAAGAACTTTTGGGTTTGCGTCGCATGTACCTCTGTGGGGTAGAGCACTGGAAGATCTCGACAGGCCGAAAGGCCACGAGACCTATCAAACTCCGAATACACAGAGTCAAGTATG
>JAGWLE010000004.1 GCA_028864955.1 Patescibacteria group bacterium
CATATAGCGAGAGCTACTTCTTCCATGTCGGTGGAAGCGGCTGGAATTTGCTCGAGGGCAATCAAGCCTGGGGTTTCAATGACGACGCCGTCCACGGCAATCACAATTTTGACACTCTTTTCAGGAATTGGTTCAGGGGTATTCAGGGCTTCCAGTTCAATTCCAACGGATATCTTCCGCCGATCAATATCGGTGGAGCCACTCGCTTTAGCAACATCATCGGCAATGTCCTCGGTATTCCAGGTGTGCAGACGTCATATATCAATGGTTCTGTACCTATATATAATCTCGGCGGCATGGGCATGACTGGCGGGTTCGGCCCAACGCTCATCGACTCTACGGTTCAAGCATCGACTATGTTCTGGGGCAACTATGATGCCTACGACAACGCGGTCCGTTGGAACTCTTCCGAAGTTCCGGGCGGGTTGAATGCCTGGGTTGGCTACCAGCAGTCGATCGGCACAGGGGATGGAACGACCAAAACATTTTCAGGAACTATGGGCCATACTCCGACCGTGCCGGGGAACTTCATTATTGGCGATAACCCCGACGTATTCTTCGGATACGATAATAGCGCTGGTGGATGGAATCAAGATGGAGTTGCGGTTGGCTATGTATCACCGACCCAGCCGATCAGCAGCGGCAGTATCAGCTACTCGACAGGTGCATTGTCGGCGACGTTTGCAACAGCTCCACAATCAGGAGCCACAATCTTCGTCAACTACCTCCAGCAGACTTCTACACCGAGTACGTACCAAAATCCTCTACCGTCTTCGCATGCTCTGCCGTCTTCATTTGTTCTTCCAGTAACATCTGCGTACCCAAGTGGTGGCACAGGACTCGGATTCTGGAAGGTCTGCACCAACTATCCAACCTGTTCCAACTTCTCAATCCCGCCCTATCCAGCCATCGGTCCCGACGTCTCTGGTGGATCTGGTCCCGGTGGCTATGCCTATGATATTCCCGCAGCCATCGCTTACAAGAATCTTCCTGATGATCCAGCATATGACGAGACTGCGACCATCACCGCCGCATCCTGGTCGAATGGCAAAGCCACTATCACACTTTCCAGCGTTCCACTCCTCGCGAGAGAAGGAGAGTATCAATTCCTCGCCGGTGAGATCGCCGTCTCCGGCATGACACCGAGCGGCTACAACGGCACCTACCAAGTCACGGCGTCGCAGTGCTCGACGACGTGTACGGTGAGCTACTCGCTCGCTTCAAATCCTGGAAGTTACAGTGGCGGAGGAACGTTCACGTGGCACATAGTGCGTCAGTTTAATGAAGCTGTATATCAGACTGACAATGGTGGTGTTAATCCAACCCCGACGCCAACTCCCACACCTACGCCGACTCCTACACCAGCCCCGGATACCACAGCTCCAGTCGTTTCACTTACAGCCCCGACGAATGGTGCCACTGTTTCAGGATCAGTGAGCTTGTCAGCAAATGCCACAGACAACGTTGCTGTGCAATCAGTGCAGTTCAAAGTCGATGGGGTGAATCTTGGTAGCGCGTTGACCACACCGACTTCGGGTTCAACCTACTCGGGTACATGGAATACAAGCGGAGTTTCAAATGGTTCACACACATTAACAGCAATCGCGACTGATATAGCAGGGAACTCGGCAACTTCAAATGCTGTAACAGTGACGATTAATAATCCTGTACCGACTCCTACACCAACTCCTACGCCAACACCAATCGGAGCGACACCGACTCCGACGCCAATAGGTGCTACGCCAACTCCGACAAATTCACCTTCAACTGGAGGCGGTGGAGGTGGTGGTGGGGGAGGTGGAGGAGGATCAGGTGGTGGCGGCGCAGGTCAATTACCTTCGGTTGGAACATTTACGCCAGCCGTGCCGCAGAAGCCACCAGTCGCAACTATTAATAGCGGCGGTTCATGCACTCCATCTTCAACAACGATTAAGAAGCCTGTGATTCCTGCACTCCTCCTCACTCTTACCGTCGGCTCACGCGGCACCAATGTCGTGACCCTTCAAAATTACCTAATCCAAGGTGGCTTCCTTGATGCGGGTAACAACACTGGTTACTATGGCCCACTTACAAGAGCTGCTGTAGCTGCGTATCAATCTGCGCCGGCTACTTCGATTAAAGCTTCTACTTGTAACCTGTCACTTTCTACTGGTAAATCCCGATTACCCCAAGGCTTCACGTTCGCCACAACCCTCTCTCCATCCACTATCAACTCTAATGTAAAGAATCTCCAGATTTTCCTGAATGATCACGGATACGTTGTATCTCAATCGGGTGCTGGCTCAATCGGCAACGAAACTACTTACTATGGCCCCGCAACGATGAAAGCCCTGGCTAAATTCCAGGCGGCTAACTCGATCTCACCAGCAGTAGGGAACTTTGGGCCGATAACGAGGGGAGTGGTGAATCAGATGATATTAGCAGGGAAGTGAAGTTTGATGACACGTTTGGCACGCCTCTGTCGGACATGATAGTATTATGATATGTCAAGGCAGTTAACGACCGAACAGCGGGATAAGATAATCTCCATCATGCGACAAAACGGGGCGGTGGTGGGTTATCTCTTTGGCTCGTATGCCCGCGGCACGGCCGGACCTTTGAGTGACATCGATGTTGGCGTCATTTTTCCCGAAGATACGGACAAGAAATCCGGCGAAGATCGAGTCGAGAAGATTCGTGCCGGACTGGAGGAGATGTTTGGTCGTGACAAGGCCGACGTCGTCAACGTGCCGACAGCCAAGAACCCTCTGTTGCGGTACATGATCACATTTGGAGACGGCAACTTGCTCTTCTCGCTCGACGACACTCTCAAAAATACCGCCGCGTATTACAGCCGCCGGGATTTTGAGGATACAAAGCACTTGAGACGGATACAGGCTGACGTTCTCAAGCATATTTTTGATTGATACCATGACGCCACTCCATGTTCAAACAATTCAGGACAAGCTCTTCCGTCTCAAGCAGAACGCCGATTTTATCGAGGACCTCGTCAGGAATAGAAGCAAGGAACTTGAATCCGACCAGCCGCTCTATAACGGTTTGGAGCATTTGATGCAGATCAGCATCGAGATTATCGTGGATGTAGGTTCACATATTTTGGCGGAAAAATTCCATGAAAGCCCGTCGACGTATGAGCAGGTCATCACCGCTCTCGGCACACACGGCATCATTCCAAAGGATTTCGCAGAACAGCAAAAGGGCATGGCCGGCTTCAGGAATCTGCTTGTTCATGATTACGATAAGGTTGATCCGAAACAAGTTATCGCCTATGCGCATACGGCACCGGAATCCTTCCGCGTCTTCGGCAAGGCGTTCGTAGAGCAGATCGCGATACAGTCGCTATGAAGAGCAGAGCAGACAATGGCTTCACCCTCATCGAACTGTTGGTCGTCATATCCATCATCGGCCTTTTGGCGGCCGTGATCTTGACGTCGCTGGTGGCTGCCCGCGACAAGGGCAAGATCGGCGCGGCCATCGAGTTTGCCACCACCAACTATCACGCCATGGGCGCGGACGCGTTCGCCATATATAATTTCAACGAAACCAGCGGCGTCGGCTCGACACCGGCAACACTTACTGATTCATCCGGCGCCGGCTTCAATCTAACATCATGCACGGGGCTCACCTTGAGTGCCGATACGCCCACAGCCGGCGGCGGCATCAATCTGTCCGGCAGTTTTGCCGCCGGCGGCAGCTGCCAAGTGGCATTTCCTTCGAACTTCACGTCTCTGGGGCCGTTCACTATCAGCGCCTGGGTCAAGGTCACCAATTTCCAGAGTGGCGGCAAGCCCAACATCATCTCGTTCACAACTAATCCGTATCCTCTCGTCTGGAATAGCCCCATCAGCTCCAGCGCTTTTCTGCAGATCGGCAATACTGATCAAAAGGTCACCTGTGCCACGGCCTCATTTTCCGGCATCAGCGCCAAAAGCTTGACGGCGCTGCAGGCAAATAAATGGTATCAGATCACCTGCACGTTGAATTCTTCGAATAGCATCGACCTCTATGTCAACGGCGTCAAAGAAGCCACAAAGAACAATGCCGGTCCTATCCCTCTCACCACCAATGACGCTATGGTCGTCTGGTATGACACTTCAACCGGACTTTTGGACGATCTGGCCATCTACAGCCACTCGCTGACCGATGCCCAGGTCCACGAAATGTTCGCCGCGGGTGCTGCTAAACACGGTCTTGCAATCAGGTAGATTGTGTGCTATACTCGTCCCCGTGTACATATTCTCGTCATGTACGCGTTAGCAATTTAATGTACGAGAGATTCCGCTAGCGCGTTACACTATGTGATTCGTGTGCGGGTAACACAGAAATGTCAAAGAGACTTTTCGTAGGCAGCCTGGCCTGGGCTACGACAGATGCGACCCTCAAGTCGCACTTCGAGCAGGCCGGCGCAGTCGAGTCAGCGGCAGTGATCATGGACAAGATGTCCGGTCGCTCCAAGGGCTTCGGCTTCGTCGAAATGGGTTCCGATGCTGACGCTTCGTCAGCTATCGAGAAACTCAACGGCTCCGATCTCGACGGTCGCAAGATCGTCGTCAGCGAGGCTCGTCCCAAGGCCTAAGCCTGACGGTTCGAGTCCCAGTTCATGCTCACAAAAGCCCCGTATGGGGCTTTTGTGCTATGATTACCCCATGTCCAACAATGCTGAAGAAATCGCGTTTGGTAAGGCCGATATTCATGGCGCCGAGATCGCCGCGCACCTGGCGCGCATCAGCCATGAATTTGGCGATGGTTTTGAATTCCTCAAGAAATATCCCAAGTCGGTGACCGTCTTTGGTTCGTCGCAGGCCGTGCCAACCGACGCCGCATACCTCTTGGCCGAGGAACTGACCGGCCGCGTCGCTCGCGAGCTCGGCTACGCCGTCATCACCGGCGGCGGGCCCGGCATCATGGAGGCTGCCAACAAGGGTGCCTACCAGGCCGGCGGCGTTTCCCTCGGCCTCAATGTCAGCATTCCCCATGAGCGCATGACCAATGCCTACGTGACACACGCCATCAAATTTTCATATTTCTTTTCGCGCAAGGTTATGTTGATGTTCGCCGCTGAAGCCTATGTCTTTTTTCCCGGCGGTTTCGGCACCTTCGACGAGCTTTTCGGCGTGCTGACGCTCATCCAGACCGCCAAGATTCCGCGTGTGCCCGTCATCCTCGTCGATTCAAAGTTCTGGAAACCCCTGCAATCATTCCTGGACGAGTCCATGAATAAGGCCTATCACGCCATTGATCCCGAGGACATGCAGCTCTTTGAGATCACTGATTCGATCGACCGCGCCATGGACATCATCAAACGGGCTCAGATCAGCGAGTGGTGGCGGAATATTAATTAGAATAGAGAATAGGGAATAATGGCATCATTCTCCATACAGACGCACATACCAGGTGGTCGCGGCCGTGCTGGCACGATCAGGACGCCCCATGGCGAGATCGAGACGCCGGCCTTCATTCCCGTCGGCACCAAAGCCACAGTCAAGGCCGTCCTGCCGGAGGATATTCGGCAAAAAGTCGGCGCCCAGGCCATTTTGGCCAATACGTATCATCTGTATCTCCAGCCGGGCCTCGAGATCATGCGGTCGGCCGGCGGTTTGGGAAAGTTCATGAATTGGTCGGGACCGACATTCACTGATTCGGGCGGCTTTCAAGCGTTTTCACTCGGTGGGACTGGGAAGGGACGCAAGTCAAAGATCAAACAAGATGGGGCGTCGGAATATCATGATGATGCGGCTGAATTTGTTCCGATGGCCAAAGTCACCGATGAAGGCGTCGAATTCCGCTCGATCATCGACGGTTCCAGGCACATGTTCACGCCGGAGCGCTCGATCGAGATCCAGCACGCCATCGGCGCGGATATTATGTTCGCCTTTGACGAATGCCTGCTGCCGGATGAACCGTATGATCGGCAGAAAGCGGCGGTGATGCGGACACACGAGTGGGCCAAAAGGTGTCTGGCGTATCACGCGGCACATCCAAATGATTCGGCATTGATGGGGATCATTCAGGGTGGCCGGCACGAAGATCTGCGGCGATTGAGCGCGCGGCACATCGGCTCGATGGCCTTCGACGGCTTCGGCATCGGCGGGTCCTTCGATAAGACGGATATCGGTACGGCCGTCGGTTGGGTGGCGGATGAGTTGCCCGAGGACAAGCCGCGACACCTCTTGGGCATCGGCAGCGAGCCTGTTGATCTCCTGCTCGGCATCGAAAATGGCGCCGACACATTCGATTGCGTGGCGCCGACGCGGATGGCGCGTAACGGGACATGTTATCTCGGGTCGAGCCGAGTCAGCGTCACCCAGGCGCGGTTTACGAACGATCACGGCGCGCTCGATCCCGAATGTCACTGTTACACCTGCGCGCACTATTCACGGGCATATCTGGCGCACCTATTCAGGGCCAAGGAGATGCTCGGCGCGACACTCCTGTCGATCCACAATCTGTATGCTGTCGTCAATCTGGTCAAGCGGGCGCGGCAGGCGATCATTGAAGGGAAGTTCCCGGCATTTAAAGAAGATTTTCTCAAATCTCCTTTGGCTTGAAATCAGCCGGCGCGCGGTTCAGCCACCATTCGAGCTGGTCGAGCGAGAGCAGGCCTTCCTGGGCACCGATGAATTGGGCCACGGACATCGGATTGACCGGCGCCCAGACCAGCGCTTCCAGCGGCGTTTTGCCCATGGCCAGCGCCGAGACGAAGGTTGACGCCCAGGCATCGCCGCAGCCGGTGCGTTCGAAGGCCGGGCGCGGATCGGGATACATCGGGATGTGGTAATGATGATCGCCGTCAAAGAGATAGGCGCCGTTGGTGTTGTCGGTCACGGCCACGAGTTTCGGTCCGTGTTCGTGCAGCGATTTCATGAGCATTTTGACGTCGCGTGAATCGGTATTGAGGATGCGCTGGGCTTCTTCGACATTGACCACGAACAGGTCGGTGCGCTCGTAGATGTCCTTGAGCTGATCGAAGCCGAGTTTCATCTGAAAGGTGCCCGGTTGGAAGGCCAGCTTGACCGAGGGATTTTTCTTGAGATAGTCGGCCAGTTCGAGGTGGTACTCCAGGGTGTTGGCCGCCAGCGATGTCAGATAGATCCACTTTGGCGGCAATCCCGATCGGCGGCCGCCGCGCTCGTGCATGACCGCCGGCAGACGATAGTCGAATTCGGTATGATTGACCAAAATGGTCCTGTCGACGTCATACCAGAGCACGAAATGATAGTTGGTCGGCTTATTCTTGTGGATCTTGATCAGGGAAGTGACGACTGTGTTGCGCTGGAGCTCGGCCAGGCAATCCCGGCCGTTCTGGTCTGTGCCGATGTTGGCCACCAAAGCCGATCGCAAGCCCAGCCGGGCGGCGGCCACGGCGGCGTTGGCGGCGTTGCCGACGGCTTTGACGACTTTGACGTATTCGAACGGAACTTTGTCGCCGAAACGCACGCAGAGCTCGCAGTTTTCGTTATTGATCTTGCAATTGACGTGCGCGTCCTTGAGACGGATGAACGCGTCAGTGGTGATGTCGCCGACGGCCAGCATGTCGATCTGTCTCTGAAACATATGGGGATATTATAGCATGTGGTGAGGAGATGCGTGTGCTAGAATACGTGAATACTCATTCATTTTCATTCACGCCACTCATGTATTCACTGAATCTGCGCGACTACGTTTCTCACGCCTTGACCGGCAGGAAAGCTATCGGCCACTTCAACGTCTCGACGCTTGACGGCATCTATGCCGTCGCCGACGCTGCCAAAGAGCTGGCCGCCACGACCGTCATCATCGGCGTCTCGGAAGGCGAACGAGATTATGTCGGCGTCAGGCAGGCGGCCGCCATCGTCAAGAGCCTGCGCGAGGAACGCGGCCAGGCCATATTCCTCAACGCCGACCACACCTACTCCTTTGAACGCGTCAAGGAAGCCATAGACGCCGGTTACGATTCCGTCATATTTGACGGCGCCAAGCTCTCATTCGAGGACAATGTGCGCGAGGCAAAGAAATGCGTGGCATACGCCCGCGAATACAGCCAGCGCACCGGTCGCGACGTCATCATCGAAGGCGAACTCGGTTTTATCGGCCAGTCGTCCAAGATCCTCGACGCCATCCCCGAAGGAGCGGTCGTCGGCGAAGCCATGATGACCAAGCCCGAGGATGCTGCCAGGTTTGTCGGCGAAACCGGCATCGACATGCTGGCGCCAGCCGTCGGAAATATTCACGGCGTGGTGCGTGGCGGCGATCCAGCCTTGAATATCGAGCGCGTGCGTCAGATCAGCCAGGCCGTGAAGATTCCACTGGTGCTCCATGGCGCCTCCGGAAATTCGGCTGCCGATATAGAAGCCACCGTCAAGAACGGCGTGGCTATCGTGCATGTCAATACGGAACTGCGCATCGCCTATCGCGCCGGCCTGGTCAAATCGCTCCAGGAAAATTCGGACGAGGTCGCGCCATATAAATATTTCAAGCCGGCCAAACTGGCCATGCAGAAGGTCGTGGCGGAGAAGATCAAGATCATCTGCGGCCTCTCTTCATGAAAAGTGTTTTTGTTACCAGGAAAATACCTGAGAACGGCCTGCTCTTGCTCCGCCGGAAAGGCTACGATGTCGAGGTCAGCGCCTTCGACCGGCCGCTCTCAAAGGCCGAGCTGATCAGCCGCCTGAAAAGCCGGCCGTACGATGCAGTCCTCTCGCTTTTGAACGACCGCATCGATGCCGAGGTTTTCGAGGCCGCGCCGACGGTCAAAATATTCGCCAACTATACCATCGGCTTCGATAATTTCGATGTCGAAGAAGGCAAGAAGCGCGGCGTCTATCTGACCAACGCGCCGGGCGGCGGCGCGGATCGCGTGGCGGAGCACGTCTGGGCGCTGGCGCTGACGCTGACCTGCCACGTCACTGATGGCAACGCCTACATGCGCGCGGGTGCGTACACCGGCTGGGATCCGATGCTCATGACCGGCATGAAGATCGCCGGCAAGGTCCTCGGCTTGGTCGGCGCCGGCCGCATCGGCACGGAAGTAGCGCGCATCGGCGCTCTGGGTTTCGGCATGCGCGTGATTTACTACGACGTCGTGCGCAATCAGAAGATCGAGGAGCTGGAACACGCCACCTACTACGAACATGTTGAAGACGTGATCAAGCAGGCGGACATCATCTCGCTCCACGTGCCCCTCCTGCCGGCAACCGAGCACTTGATCGACGCCGGACGATTAGCCATGATGAAGAAGACGGCTTATCTCATAAACACTTCGCGCGGGCCGGTCATCGATGAAGCGGCGCTGGTCGCGGCGCTTCGCTCCGGTGTAATTGCCGGCGCCGGTTTGGACGTCTTCGAACATGAGCCGGCGCTGACGCCCGGCTTGGCGGATCTGCCGAATGTCGTCATGACACCGCACATCGCTTCGTCGACCGTCGATTCCCGCGAGGACATGTCCAGAATCGCGGCCGAAAATATCATTCAGGCGCTCGAGGGCGCCGTGCCGGCCAACCTCGTCTATCATGTGGATAAGATGCCAGCCGCGCCGACGCGACAGATGGTATAATCCACGCATGGCTTCAGGAGTCGAATTTGATGAGGATGGCAGCTTATCGCGCCCGCGTCCGACGGGCGCGGCCGGACAGCCTTCGTCTGCGGCGTCGGCCGGTTCAACCGGCGGCGCGAGCGGCATGTCCGGTGGATATTCGTCGGCCTACGCCAGGTACGATGAACAGCGCCAGGCAGCCGGCGGCTCGCGCATGGAACGTTGGTTGATCAGGCATCACATGGCCGCCTCGCCGCGAGGCGCGCAGATCATCCTCATCGGTATCATCATCGTCAACCTGATCATCACTGGGGCTGTCATCTACTATATCCTCAAATGAAGAAGCACAGCGCAAAACAACCGCTCCCTTTGTCGATCCATATCGTGCTCGGGGCGGCCTTCGCCACCAATTGTTTCGTGGTCTACATGGTGCTTACCTATTTCCGCTAAGCGGGTTGCATCTTGCGAGGGATCATGTATACTTGGCCGCATGTTGTCATTGGCGGTCGAAAAGCGCGCGGCGGCTTCAAAGGCCGACGCCATCAGGAAAACCGGTAACATGCCGGCCGTTTTTTACGGTCCAAAGGAGCCGTCGACGCCGGTGACGGTCAACGCAAAGGAGTTCGCCAAGGTTTGGACCAAGGCGGGCATGTCGTCAGTCATCATCCTCAAGGACGGCAACGCCGAGCATGACGCGCTCATCCACGCCGTCGACGTCCACCCGATCTCCGGCGAGCCGCGTCACGCCGATTTTTATGTGATCGAAAAAGGCAAGAAAGTCACCGTGGCCGTGCCGCTCGAATTCGTGGGCGCGGCGCCGGCCGTCAAGGACAAAGGCGGCATTCTGGTCAAGGTGCGCCGCGACGTCGAGATCGAAGCCGCGCCGCGCGATCTGCCGCATGACATACGCGTCGATATCTCCAAACTCGTCGAACTGACCGATGTTATCACAGCCAAGGACCTCGATATCCCCAAGGGCGCCGAACTCAAAATCAATGCCGACGAGATGATCGCCTCGGTGGCCGAGGCCAAGGAAGAAGTCGAGGAAGCGCCAGCCGCCATAGACATGAGCGCCATCGAAGTCGAGGCCAAAGGCAAGGAAGCCAAGGAAGGCGAAGCAGCCGCTCCGGCTGCCGGCGACAAGACTGCCGCCGCCGAAAAGAAACCGGAGAAAAAATAGCTTTTGCGATATAATAGGACAATGTCCGAACAACCGTCCAGCACCGTCGAAGTCGTTTATCTTTTTTTGCTGGCGGGCTTTTTTTGGCTGAGCCAGGCTTTGCCGGCCGCCGCCCAGACCCAGACGCCGGTCTCGGCCGCGCAGACCGACGCGCAACGTGCCGCTTTGCAGCAGCAACTCGCCCAAGTTGAAGCCGAAGAGCAGGCCGCCAACGCTCAATTGACGAAAGCTCAGTCGCAGTCGGCCTCGCTCTCCCGCGACATTGCCGTGCTCGATGCCAAGATCAAGGCCGCCCAGCTCGATATCAAAGCAAAGAATCTCCTCATCCAGTCTCTCGGCAGCGATATTTCCGACAAGCAAAGCCATATCAACGACCTTGAAGACCATATCGCCAAAGGCAAGGAGACGCTGGCCCAGCTCCTGCGGAAGACCAATGAGATCGACGCCTATTCGCTGCCGGAGGTCGTGCTTTCCGAAACGAGCATCAGCGGATTTTTCCAGGATCTGGATACGTTCCAGTCCGTGCAGTCGGGCCTCTACAACACGATTTCGGCGTTGAACGCCGATGAATCTTCGACGACGGCGGCCAAGGACGCGCTGTCGGCCCGCCAGAATGCCGAGATAGACGCCCGATACGCCATCCAGCAGCAGCAGCAGAATATTCAGGCCGACGAGGTACAACAAAAACAACTGCTTTCAATTTCCAAAGGCAATGAGAAGTCTTATGCCGCGCTGGTCTCGGAAAAATCCGCTCAGGCGGCGCAGATACGTGCGGCTCTCTTTGCCCTGGCCGGCGGTTCCAGCCCGATACCATTCGGTGATGCCTTGTCATATGCGGAGGCGGCTTCGGCCAGGACCGGCGTTGACCCGGCGTTTTTGCTGGCCATCCTGACCCAGGAGTCGAATCTCGGCAAAAATGTGGGCAATTGCTACCTTGCCAACACGACAACCGGCGACGGCATCAATGTCAAAACGGGCAATCCGGTTTCCAAGGTCATGAGTCCGACGCGCGACGTGCCGCCGTTCATCACCTTGACCAATGCCCTCGGCCGCCAGCCGCTGCAGACGGTCGTCTCCTGCCCGCAATCGGTGGGCTGGGGCGGCGCCATGGGGCCGGCGCAATTCATCGCTTCGACCTGGACATTGCTCGAGCATCGCGTCGCCGACATGCTCGGCATCTCTCCGGCGCCACCCGATCCCTGGAATCCCAAGCATGCCATCATGGCTGAAGCGGTCTTCATGTCCGATCTCGGCGCCTCGAGCGGCAGTTATACCGCCGAATTGAATGCGGCCTGCCGCTACTTTGGCGGCGGCACGCACTGCACCTCCATCACGCGTCCATATGGCAACAACGTCATGGCTCTGGCAAACTCGATCCAGCGCAATCAGATAGATCCGCTGGCTGGCTTGTAACTCCTATATAGTAAGTATTACCGGGATGACCATCGGTCGCTTGGCGGTTTTTTGCAGCAGGTACTTGGAGACGGCGTCGGTGATGGCATCTTTGACAAAATCGACATTGATCGGATTTTGGCCGCGCGTGGCCTTCTCGACCGTATCCTTGATGAGCAGGCGCACTTCATGCAGGAGATCCTGCGATTCGCGCAGGTAGACAAAGCCGCGGGAAATTATGTCGGGAGACTTCTTGAGCTTGCCGTTGCCGGCATTGACAATGCCGAAGATGATGAATATGCCGTCTTGGGCAAGCATCTGCCGGTCGCGGATGACGACATCCTGGACGTCGCCGACAGAGAAACCGTCAACCAGCACCAGTCCGGAAGCCGCCCGTTCCTTGAGTCTGACGATCTTCGCCCCGCCGCCCTGTATCTCGATGATCGAGGAATTATCCGGAATGACGATGTTCTCGTCGGAAAGGCCGTTGGCTTCCTTGGCGATCTCTCCGTGGACGCGCAGCATGTAGTGATAGCCGTGGACCGGCACGAAGAACTTGGGATGGATCTTGCGGTGGATCCAGGCTGTCTCGTCGCGATTGGCGTGGCCCGAGGAGTGCACGTCGGCGATGCGGTAGTGGATGATGCGCGCGCCCTGGCGGGAGAGATTGTCTTTGAGTTTCTGCACGGCACGCTCGTTGCCCGGCACGATGGACGATGAGAGCATGACGGTGTCACGCGGCGTGATCCGGATCTTGGCGTGCGTCTTGTTCGACATGCGCATCATGGCGGCGAATTCGTCGCCCTGCGCGCCGGTAGCCAGGATGATGATCCGGTCCGGCGGGTAATTATCGATGTCATCAGCCGTGATAATGGTCTCTTTTTTGGCTTTGAGGAGACCCAAATGCTTGCAGATCTCGATATTCTGCTTCATCGATCGTCCCTCGACCACGACCTTTTTGCCGTAGAGTTCGGCGAAATCTATGATCTTGAGCAGGCGTTCGAGCAGGGAAGAAAAGGTGGCGATGATCAGGCGGCCTTTGACCGTTTTTATGATCTCCTCGATATTCTTGTGCACAACCTTCTCCGGAATGGAAAATCCGGGATTTTCAACGTTGGTCGAGTCGGCCATGAGCAGCAGCACTTGCTCGTCCTTGAAGGCGCGGTCATACTCGGCCTCTTCCTCGGGCATGACTTTTCCATCGAGATGGTCGAGTTTGAGATCGCCGGTATGCACGATCGAGCCGTACGGCGTCTTGATGATCACGCCCATGGCGTCGGGGATGGTGTGCGTCACGGCAAAGAATTTGACAGACAGCTTGCCCACGGTGATCGTCGAGTTTTTCTCGACGACTTGGATATCGAGCTTGGGCACATGCGGAAACTCCTCCTGGCGCTTCTGGATGAGCACCGAGGTCAGGAGGCGCGTATAGAGCGGCGGATTGCCGATACGAGGCATGATGTAGGGAATGCCGCCGATGTGGTCAAGGTGGCCGTGCGTGATGATAACGGCGCGGATCTTTTGCTGGCGTTCCTCGAGGTACTTGGTATTCGGCAGGATATAGTCGATGCCCGGCGTGTTCTCGTCTTTGAATTGAAAGCCGATATCGACAACGATGATGTCGTCGCCGAATTCGATGGCCGTCATGTTGCGGCCGATTTCCTCGACGCCGCCCAGGGGAACGATGCGGATCGAATCCGGCGCCAAAGGCGGAATGACATCGTCGTTCTTGGTATGGGTGAGCGAGCGCGCCGGTCCGCCGCGCTTAGCTGGGCGGTTTTCTTTGCGGATGACCTGCATGCGCGCGCCGGCGACATGCGCCGCGCCGGCCGCCGCCGGGCTGACAACTCCGTCGCCGCGATGGCGCCGCGCGCCTCTGCCAAGGACGATGCGGTGGCCGTTTCCGGCCGGGGCTGACCTGAAGTCGGCCGCCGGTCTGGATATGGGCGTGGTCATGGGGTGGCTGCTGTCGGTCCGGAGCACGCGCGTGGCGCCGGCGCCGGCGTACGGCCGGCGGCGGAAGTGAAACGGGCGTTTGTCGCGTCTCGGTTGCGGTTTGTCGTTATTCATGTCGGATGATGTGCGTGAGTACGATTAATTTCTAATGGTATCTTCT
Source organism: Patescibacteria group bacterium (assembly GCA_028864955.1). Classification (GTDB taxonomy): domain Bacteria; phylum Patescibacteriota; class Minisyncoccia; order Phycocordibacterales; family PALSA-1337; genus C7867-002. Next base: position 14,200 of record JAGWLE010000004.1, read on the forward strand.
AGTGTATCGATACGGAATGGCTGAATATTTGCCAGACCTTCTCGGTGGTGTTGTACCAGCCCGTCACCGAATCAAAACGGTCTGACGGCACGGTCACTGACGACAAGCTGACATCGTGGAGCGACTTGGGGATGGCATAAATGAAATCGGGCACATAGAGAAAGACTGCCGGAATGTCGGCGCGGATGAGTTCGGCGAATTGCTCGTAATCGGCCTGGCGGGTCGCTCCATCGGTTGTCGATCTGATGGCGTCGAGAAGCTTGTCGACTTTGGCGTTCGTATAGAGAGCGATGTTGAGACCTGGTGCCGTGCGCTCCGCTGAGTCCCAGAAGGCATATAAGTCGCGGTCCTTGCCGATCGACTCGCCGAACAACAGGGCGTCGTATTTGCGGTCGCGAATGACGTTCTCGTAGAGATCGGCCGGCTCGAAGATCTTGATATTAACATCGGCGCCGAGCGCTGTCCAGGTTTGCTTGAGCATGGCCGCCGTCTGTTTGAGGTCAGGCGTATCAGCCGTGTAAATATCGAATGATAGCGGCGTGACGGCCGAAGATCCCTTTTTCGGCAATTCGTAGACGCCGGTCGCCGGATTCAGACGCCAGCCGTTCTTTTCGAGCAGGCTCCGAGCGGCGGCAATGGAAGATGAGGCTGTGGTCGAGGCTGCTGCCGGCAAAATGCCCGTGGCCGAGGTCTGCGGCGGCAATTCCCCGATCATGCCGACCGGCAAGGGGCCGTCGATCGGCAGACCGTAACCGTCGAGCGCTTGGCTGACGATGGCATCGCGGTCCACGGCCATTTGGAGGGCGGCGCGAACATTTTTGTCGGCCAGGACCGGCGCTTGATTCTGGTTGAAAAAGACGCCGAAAATGCGTGGCAGGGGAGAGCTGGTGATCGTATACGGCTCGCCGCCATTGCTGGCCAGTTTGACGGCGTCAGCCGCGGCGATCGACGGTAAGCTATCGATGGCGCCGTTTTCCAGGGCGGACAGGGCTTTTTCGTCATCGGCGTAGAAATTGAAAGTGATGCTGGAGAGATACGGCGCGTCGCCATAGTAGCCATTCCAGGAGGAGACGGTGTAGCTCGAAGGAATGCCGCTCGGCGTGCGGTCGATGCCGGTCTCCTTGAACGGTCCGGAACCAATCGGTTCGAGATTGTACCGAGACAGCGGGAACTGATCGTCGGACAGCGGTCCCCAGATATGCTTGGGGATGATGCCGACCGTCGTGTTCGCCAGAAACGGGCTGTACGGTTGCTTGAGCGTGAAGGCGATGACAGTCGGCGAAATCACGTTGATGCTGACATCCTGCCAATCGGCGCGATGCGGGCTCTTGAGCGCGGCGTCCTGGATCTTTTGCACGGTGAACGCCACGTCGTCAGTCGAGAGCGGGCTGCCGTCCTGAAAACGCAGATTGTCGCGCAGAGTGAACGTGTAGGTCAGGCCGTCGGCGGAAACGCTCGTCGTGGCCGCCAGATCAGGCATGAGCCTGCCGTTCTGGTATTTCATCAGGCCTGAATAGATCAGAGCGGACAGATCGCGGTCGACATCCGTGACGGCCAGGACCGGATTGATGGTATGCGGCAGGCCGACATCGCCTTCCCGGATGGAACCGCCGTAGGCCGGCACTTCGACCATGAAATAATTATTGACGCCGAGAGCCATGGCCGCCGCCGCCACGGCGGCAATCACGACCAGCAGGCCGAAGACCGCCTTCTCCGTGGCGGAGAATCGGCTGATGTAATTCAATATGGTCGAGCCGCGCTTCAGGCGAAACTCTGTTGGCACTTCTCTCGGATTCACGTATATGATATCGGCTATGACATGTCCGGTTTCCGGAGCGGTCCGGATCGCACAGCCGAATTAGATAAGGTTAAGGAGAGCCGAAATGGCGAAAAGGATCGCCGTGATAATCGTGGCATTAAAGAGTCCCTTTTCCAAGCCGCGCCTGGTGTGGAAGGCAGAACTGAAGTTGTCGCTGCCGCCAAACGCGCCGCCTACTTGCGCGCCTGTCCGTTGAAGGAGGATTTCAGCAACAAGGACGAACGACAGAATGATCTGTATATACGGAAGGAGGGACTTCATTGGTGAGGATCCTAACATATGGATGCTGTTTATGCAATCTTATGGACGCGGCAAAAGTCCAAATACAAAACAACATTATTACATATACCTGTCAAGTTGTCAGCGTCGGAACCATGAATATAATTACAGCACTTTATTCTAGGAATATGGCCGTATTATAAGCACTATAAGCCAAATATCATCGTCTATGAGCAAAAAAACATCACCGAAAGCTTCGAGAACGGGTATCCGATCGTCAGACTCGAAAGCCGCCAGGCTGCAGCAGAGCGGTCTGGCCGCCAAAATCCGTCCGCTGCAGGACCGAGTCATTATCAAGGAGTCTGCTGATCTGGCCGAAAAGAAGACGGCGACGGGCATCATCATCCCGGCGACCGTTAATGACGACAAGGGCGGAAAACGCGGCGAAATCGTGGCTATCGGTCCGGGCCGCTTGGAGACCACCGACAAGGGTTCCAAAGTCGTGCCGCTGTCCGTCGAAATTGGCGACATGGTCATATTTCAATGGGGCGACAAGGTTCGCATAGACGATGAGGACTACTATATCGTGCGTGAGGCGGAGATCTTGGCTGTCATCAGATAGTTGAGGTCGACGATCAGCCGAGCCGCCAGTAACCGGCAATTAACAAAGAGCAGCTAACAAGCATAAACAACATGGCAAAGAAAATACTCTATAACGAACAGGCGCGCAAAGCACTCAAGACGGGCATAGACGCCGTGGCTGACGCCGTCAAGATCACTATCGGACCGCGGGGCCGCAATGTCGTCGTTGACAGGGGCTATGGTTCGCCGACCATCACCAACGACGGCGTCTCCATCGCCAAAGAGATTTCCCTCAAGGACAAATTCCAGAACATGGGCGCCGAAATCATCAAAGAGGTGGCTTCGAAGACGAATGATGTGGCTGGCGACGGCACGACCACGGCCACCATCCTCATGCAAGCCATCGTGGCCGAGGGCCTGCGCCAGACGACCATGGGCATGAATGCCATGGGTATCCGTTCGGGCATAGAATCCGCCGCCCGCGACATCGTGGCCGTCCTGAAGAAGATCGCCAAACCCATAAAGTCTGACGCGGAGATCGAACAGGTGGCGACTATTTCCGCCGAATCGGCCGAGCTCGGCACAAAGATCGCCGAAACCATACGGACTGTCGGCAAAGACGGCGTCGTGACGGTTGAAGAGTCCCAATCGACCGAGCTCGAATCGGAGATCGTCGAAGGCATCGAGTTCGACAAGGGCTATATCTCTGCCTACATGATCACCAATGCCGAACGCATGGAAGCCATTTTCAACGATCCGGCCATCCTCATCACCGATAAAAAGATTTCAGCGGTCAAAGAGATACTGCCGCTCTTGGAACAACTGGCCCAGGGCGGCACGCGCGATCTGGTTATCATCGCCGAGGATATCGATGGCGAGGCCTTGACGACATTCGTGGTCAATAAGCTCAAGGGCACGTTCAATGTGCTCGGCATCAAAGCTCCGGGCTATGGCGATCACAAGAAAGCTCTGCTCGAGGACATCGCCGTCACGGTCGGCGCCACGGTCGTCAGCGAGGAAAAGGGCATAAAATTTGAATCGGCCACGCTCGAGGTTCTCGGCCGCGCCAGGAAGGTCATCGCCAGCAAGGATTCGACAGTCATCGTCGGGGGCAAGGGCAAGAAAACCGACATTGAAGCGCGCGTCGCCCAGATAAAGAAACAGCGCGAAACGGCTGACTCCAAGTATGACAAGGAAAAACTCGACGAACGCATCGCCAAGCTTTCCGGCGGCGTGGCCGTCATCCGCGTCGGCGCCGCCACGGAAACCGAGATGAAGTATTTGAAGCTCAAGATCGAGGATGCCGTGAACGCCACCAAGGCCGCCATCGAGGAGGGAATTGTGCCAGGTGGCGGCGTGGCGCTGGTGCGCGCGGCCGCCGAAGTTGCCCGCACTAAGAAATCCGGCACAAAGGAATACGAGCTCGGCTACGACATCGTCGTCAAAGCCTTGGAAGCGCCGCTCAAGCAGATCGCCATGAATGCCGGCAAGGACGATGGTTCGGTCATCGTCGATAAGGTCAAAAACGGCAAGGGCAATGTCGGTTATGATGCCTTGGCTGATCTGATCGTGCCCGACATGATCGTGGCCGGCATCGTCGATCCAGTTAAAGTCACGCGGCTCGGGGTCGAAAATGCCTGTTCAGCCGCCTCCATTCTGCTCACGACTGAAGCGGCCGTTGCCGATGAGCCGGACGACAAGAAGGAGCCTGCCGGCCACGCGGCCGGTCAAGGTATGGACTACTAGTGAAGGCGTGGTACAATACATCCATGAAAAAAACAATTATTGCGGCCGTGGTCGTGGTGCTGGTGCTCGCCGGCATCTACCTTATCGGCCGTTCGCCGGGCCCATCCGTCCCGAGCATGTCCGATAGCGGCCTGCCAACGCCGTCCGTCGTGCCCGTGGTCGAGACCAATACCTCGGGCAAGACGACGCAGTATCAAAATGCCGAGCTTGGCTTCTCGGTCAATTATCCTTCCGCCTGGGAAGCGGACAATCAGAACACGGGAGTGACCTTCGTCATGCCCATTGACCAGTCACAAGTTTCGACCGTAGCCACGCTGCAGGCGGCCGTTGATGTGGCGTACGGCAAATGCGCCTTTCCGCCGGTGACGACGGTCAATGATCGTCAGACAGTCACGGCCGGCGGCAACACCTTCAATATGATCTCGATGTCTAACAATGTTCAGGGACGATCATATTTCAACCGCATGTATTCTTTGCAGCACGGCAGTATTTGCTATCTCTTTACCTTTACGTCGGTCGCGTTGGCGCCGGAGAGCAAGAATCTGACCGGTTCGAATCTGACCCAGGCTCAAAATAACAATAAGGCCATCGTCAGTACCGCCGATAGCGATTTCACCAACATGGTCAAGTCGTTCACTTTTGTCCAAGGCCCGGCTGGTGAAGATGAGACGCAGGCCGCACCGGCGCATTCGCCCCAACACTAATCTCCGGAGAAATACCATGCTTACCATCATTCTTGTCGTCATAGTCCTGGTTGTGCTCTATGCCATCTGGTCGTATAACCGGCTGATCACCATGAAGAATCGCGCGGCCGAAGCCTGGGCGGATATCGATGTCCAGCTCAAGCGGCGGTATGACCTCATTCCCAACCTGGTGAACACGGTCAAGGGATATGCCGCCCACGAGAGTCAGGCATTCGAAAATGTCACCAAAGCCCGCGCGGCCGCTATCGGCGCGCAGACGCTCGGTGAAAAATCACAGGCGGAAAATGCCCTGGCCGGCACTCTCAAGTCGCTCTTCGCCGTAGCCGAAGCCTACCCGGATCTCAAGGCCAATCAAAATTTCCTCAAATTGCAATCTGACCTGACGGATACCGAAGACAAGATCCAAGCCGCCCGACGCTTCTATAACGCCAACGTGCGCGATTACAACACGTCCCTGCAGGTATTTCCTGGAAGCCTGATTGCCGGCACATTCCATTTCACGGCCATGGAATTCTTTGGACTCGAAGCCGCCGATGCCGCTCGAAATCCGGTCCAGGTCCAGTTCTAACTTTGGCTACTCTCTACACTGAACAAGACAAGAATGTACGTCGAACATGGCTGCTCATGGCGGTTTTTCTGGCGTTTGCCATAGCCGTCGGTTATTTCATCAGCTACTACTATGACAGTCCAGGCATTCTGGTGGCGGCCGTGATCTTTGCTCTGGCCATGAATATCGCCAGCTACTGGTATTCCGACAGAATTTCCTTGTCGCTGGCCGGCGCGGTGCCGGCTGAAAAAGCGCGATATCCCGAATTGCATGAAGCTGCCGATATTCTGGCGATATCTGCCGGTCTGCCGACGCCGGCCCTCTACGTCATTAATGATGCGGCGCCAAATGCCTTTGCCACCGGCCGCGACAAGAATCACGCCGCCATCGCCGTGACGACTGGCTTGCTCGGCATGATGACCAAGGATGAGCTCATCGGTGTCTTGGCGCATGAATTTTCGCATATCGGCAACCGCGATACCTTGCTCATGACGGTGGTCGTGGTGCTCGTCGGTTTCATCGCCATTCTGGCCAATATCTTTACGCGCAGCCTGTGGTGGGGCGGCGGCCGGCGCGGTCGTGACAGGGAAGAGGGCGGCCAAATCGGTGCTATCTTGGCAGTTGTCGGCATCATTTTTGTCATTCTTTCGCCGATCGTCGCCCAGCTGATCCAGTTGGCGATTTCCCGCAAGCGCGAGTTCCTGGCCGACGCCGACGGCGCGCTCTTGACGCGGTATCCCGAAGGTTTAGCTGCCGCCTTGGAAAAGATCCAGGCCTATGATGAGCCGATGGCGCGTGCCAACAACGCCACGGCGCATCTCTTTATCGCCAATCCCTTCGGCGCCCACGCCGACCGCGGCCTGGCCAGGCTTTTCATGACGCATCCGCCGCTCGAGGAGCGCATAGCCATACTGCGAGGCCGGTCCACCTGATCGCCGTTTTGTCTCGGGAGGCGTTCTCTGCTATATTCTGTTCCACTGGAGAGGTGCCAGAGTGGTCGAATGGGCGTCCCTGGAAAGGACGTATGTCCGAAAGGGCATCAAGGGTTCGAATCCCTTCCTCTCCGCATTGACAACCTGTTAGTAACAAGTTCAAATGTATCGGATATGGTTCGGGCCAAGCGCGTATTTCCTGGCGCAGAAGCACGGTCAGCCGTGATATAGTATGCGCATGGAAGATGCTTTTTTCATATTCTGCGCCCAATATCTGTTCGTTCTGCCGATCGTCATCCTCGGCATCTATTTTTTCATGCAACCCAGAGAAAATTGGAAGCGCATGGCCGCATTCGCCGTGTCGGCGGCCTTGCTAGCGTATCTCATCGGCGTTGTCGGCGGTCTGTCGTACTACGATCCGCGACCCTTCGTAGTCGGCCACTTCACGCCGCTCATACCGCACGCGTCTGACAACGGATTCCCGTCGGATCACGCGCTTCTTGTGTCGGCGGTAGCGATGATAGGGACTATGTGGAACAGGAGACTGGGATCCTGGCTATGGGTGCTGGCGGCTTTGGTGGCTATAGCCAGAGTATATGTCGGCGTGCACCATACGAC
>JAGWLE010000053.1 GCA_028864955.1 Patescibacteria group bacterium
TAAATACCCTCCGGTCATTTACAATTCCTCACTTGTCGTTATAATTCAAATCCTAGAGACGTCACATACATATATGGCCGCAAATGCCTCACCAAATCAGCCGCAAAAGAACAAAAAGGGCGCGCCCAGGTTTACACCGCCGCGCTTGACGTTCATGAACGTCATGGCGCTGGTCATTTTGTTCTTCTTGCTTCTCACCGGCATATACGCCGAGTTTTCCAGTCGCACGAACAACGCCTCGACCGTGGCTCTATCAACGCTGGCGCAGGATATACAGAAGGGCAAAGTCACATCGTTAGACGTGCAGGACACGCAGGTTACGGCCACTTATGCTGATAAGACGGAGAAGATCGCCCAAAAAGAGATGGACGCCTCGTTGACCGAATCTTTGACTAGGCTCGGTGTGACGCCGGCTGAATTGGCCTCGACGACCATCACCGTGGAAAATCCCAACGGTTTTTGGTATTGGGTCGGTGAGTTGTCACCGTTCCTCGGCCCGCTCCTGGTCGTGGCCTTCGTCTTCTGGCTCATCTCGCGCCAGATGCGCGGCGCCGGCATGCAAGCCTTGTCGTTCGGCCAGTCTAAGGCACGCATCACCATGCCCGACGACCAAAAACAGCGCGTGACATTCAAGGATGTGGCCGGTGCCAGGGAAGCCAAGCAAGAACTTTTGGAGATCGTCGACTTCCTGCGCAATCCAAAAAAATTCATCGAGATTGGCGCCGAAATTCCCAAAGGCGTGCTTCTGATGGGTGCGCCCGGCACCGGCAAGACGCTCTTGGCCCGGGCGGTGGCCGGGGAAGCCAATGTGGCCTTCTTTTCCATTTCTGGCTCGGAATTCGTGGAGATGTTCGTCGGTGTCGGCGCTTCGCGCGTACGCGACCTTTTCAAGATGGCCAAGGAAGCGGCACCGGCTATCGTCTTTGTCGACGAGATAGACGCTGTCGGCCGCGCCCGCGGTTCAGGCATGGGCGGCGGCAATGACGAAAGGGAACAGACGCTCAACCAGATCCTGGTGGAGATGGACGGCTTCGAGCCCAATGTCAAAGTCATCGTCATGGCCGCCACCAACCGTCCGGACGTGCTCGATCCGGCACTCTTGCGTCCCGGCCGTTTTGACCGTCGCGTGGTTATCGATCTGCCCGACAGGAACGATCGCGAGGAGATCCTGCGTATCCATGCCGCCCGCAAGCAATTGGCCGAAGATGTAAATCTGCGTGTCGTGGCCGAACGGACGCCCGGCTTTTCCGGTGCGGACCTCCAGTCCCTGACTAACGAAGCGGCCATCCTGGCGGCCCGCGAGAATCGAACGCGGATCGGCCAGTTCGATCTGATCCGCTCGATTGAGAAGGTCATGCTCGGTCCGGAGCGACGCAGTCACATACTCTCCGTCAAGGAAAAAGAAATTACTGCCTACCACGAAGCTGGCCACGCTCTGGTGGCCTCGGTCCTGCCTCACGCCGATCCCGTTCACAAGATCTCCATCATCTCCCGCGGCCGCGCCGCCGGCTACACACTCAAACTGCCATTCGAGGAGCGCAAGCTGCAATCGCGCCGTGAATTTCTCGATGACATCGCCGTCTCGCTCGGCGGTTATGTGGCCGAGCGCATGATATTTGGCGATATTACCACCGGTGCCTCGAATGATCTGCAAGTTTCGACCGCGCTCGCCCGGAGCATGATCACGCAGTACGGCATGTCGGAAAAGATAGGACCTGTGGCGCTGGAATCGCCGACCGGACGGGTGCTCTTCGGCATGGGTGTCAACGATCGCGAATACAGCGAACGGGTGGCCGCCGAGATCGACGCTGAAGTCACGCGCATCATGACCGAGGCGCGGACGCTGGCCGAGAAGACTCTCGCTGAACACAAGAAGGCCTTTGAAGCCGTCTCGAAACGCCTGATCGAAGTCGAGACCATAGAGCGCGAGGAATACGAGAAGATCATCGTGGCCCATGGCATCGAGCTCAAGAGGAAATCTCACGTCGAAGAATCAGCGAAGGATATGACATTGCACACCTAGGCCGGCTCATGTTCATACCAGCCTTTTTTATTGGCCGTCTTTAGTCTAATATGTGTACATCCGCCCTTAGCAGAGCTGGTTAGAGCACAGAGCTTATGGCGAGGAGTGAGGACAAAACCAATGTGGGCGTGTAGCAGAGCTGGTTAGAGCACAGAGCTTATGGATTCGAGCGAGTACCTGTGAAAATGCGCGTCCGCCCTTAGCTCAGCTGGTTAGAGCACAGAGCTTATACCTCTGCGGTCCTTGGTTCGAATCCAAGAGGGCGGACGTGCAGTTGCACATGGTGCGAGCGAAGAATCTATATGAAATATACCTCTGCGGTCCCTGGTTCGAATCCAGGCACGCCCACATTGTTTTGGTCCGAACGACGCCGGCATATCGACGATATACCTCTGCGGTCCTTGGTTCGAATCCAAGAGGGGGGACTTGATTATGGGCTCTGCCATCCAGCTGTGCCCACAGGATGTTGGAGACAATAGGTGGTTTGATATTCTAGCAAGTAACTACTGCGAGAGTCGCCGTTTGAGGCCCAAACTCGATCTCTACTGCAGTTGGTTGAACCGCCTTCGGTCTCGTTTTCATCTAATTGATAAGTGCCACCCCAGGGATCATTGCGGATATTCTCTATGCCAGCCAAACCACCAGAAGCGTCACCGATTTTCTTCAAGGCTGCGACAATAGCAGATTCGCCACTGCAATAGCTACAGTTCGAACCGGTCACAAACATCAAGGGTTCATTTAGATTTAATCTGGCTAGATCGGCAGAGTGTACAATCTGCATAATGTCCGAACGAGCCTTGGTAAGCTGAGCTTTGTATCGAGCACCGTTGAGTGAGACCAATACTACTGACGCCAAAAGGCCGATGATGGAAATGACGACCAGAAGCTCGATCAGGGTGAATGCCCGAGATGTTTTCATAGTTTCAATTCTCTCACAGGGGGGGGTACTGAGCAATAAGTTAGTAAAGTCACCAGACAAGCCCTCAGTTAGTCAGTCTCAAACAGTTCTAGAAGCATCAGGGACTTCAATGCTTCTAGGGCTTTCAGGACTACTAATCAGTAAATCCAATACCAAAGCCCCATCAATAGAGTTTTTGAGAGACCGAGGACTGTCTGAGCGGAGCGGGAGCGTAGCGAGTTTCGCAGGGCTCTCAAAAACTACTATTGATGGGGCTAAAGGTTTCAGGATGGTCTAGGTGGAGTTCCCAATAAAAAACCGCCGGTACTCTGTACTAGCGGTGTTACTTGTTCAGGTTATTTGATATTAACCCTGAACATTTTCGAGACTGGGCGTGGCTTTTGGTCCACTATGACCGACGGCCAAAGCCGTGTAAATCATCAGCATGAAATCATTGAAAGCAAAGGGCTTGAGCAGACGGAATGGCGTTAATTCCTCACCATATCTGAGCGAGATCAGATTGCCACTCATGATAATGATAGGTAAGGTCGGATGTTCGCTCTGAATTTGTTTGGTCAGAGTTATACCGTCGATCCCCGGCATATCGATATCCGTGATCACGAGCATGAGTTCCTGCTCTGGAGAACTGGAGATCCTGGTAATCTCTGCCAGAGCCTCTTGGCCGTTCATGACCGGGATGATCTGATGCTTGCCCAAGGTGTCTTTCAAGGTGCCGACCAAAAAGGACAATAGATGAATATCGTCCTCGCAAACTATAATTACAGGTACTGGTGTCTTCATCTGCCGCCGATATTGTCATATCAGCGGGTTGAAGTCAATTAGGCTTTTTTCTTCTGAAATCCGCGCTTGAGTTTGGGCTTGGCCAGCATTTCCAGAGCTCGTGCCAGAGTGATGGTGTAGACATCATCCGGAGCTTTGATGGAGCGAAAATCACCATTCCTGACCACATATGGCCCGAAGCGGCCGTTCGAAGCGACGACTGGTTCGCCGGTCGCGGGATCATTGCCGAGGGTGCGTGGCAAGGAGAGATAAACAAGCGCCTCAGCCACAGTAACTTTGCTCGGATCCATGCCTTTGGGGATGGAAGCCATCTTGGGTTTGGCGGCGGCAACCTCGGTCGCTTTCTCGGTATTGTGTGACTTCTCGGTCTTGCGTGACTTCTTGGTCTTGGCGGCCTTGGGCGGTTTCTCACCGAGTTGGACATAGGGACCGAAGCGACCGGTCAGGACGAAGATTGGTAGACCGGTTGTCGGGTCAGTACCGATGGGCTGATCCTTCTTGAATTCATGACCCTCTATGGTCAGCGCGCCATCACAATCGGGATAACGGGAGCAGGAGAGGAATTTGCCATTGCGGCCGAGCTTCACGTCCATACTGCTGCCGCACTTGGGACACTTGAAGCGGGCGTCGGCCTGACCGAGGTTGGTGGCTTTGGCCAGTTTGTCTTTGGCTTTGACTTCCTTTTCGAATGGGCCGTAGAAATCGCTCAGAGTTTTGCGATAAGTGCGTTCGCCAGAGGCAATCTCATCGAGCTGGTTCTCCATGTCGGCCGTGAAAGAGTCGCTGATGTATGAAGGGAAGTATTCTTCCAGGAATGAGGAAACGACATCGCCGGTATCGGTCGGCTTCAGGGAGCGGTTCTCCTTCTCGACATAGCCGCGGTCTTCGATGGTCTTGACGATGGA
>JAGWLE010000054.1 GCA_028864955.1 Patescibacteria group bacterium
AACGGGATTTACCTGATGTTGTGAATTGGCATTGGCTTGTCTTAATCATTGTCGCTGGTGCAGATTGGTACGTAGTAACTGCAGATTTTGTAAGAGGTCCATAGTAGCCTGTACTGTCATCAGCTGGCAGGAAGCCGCCTTGGATGAGGTAGTTCTGGAGGGTGATGACGTTCTGGCCTTTGTCTCCGAGGGAAAGAGTAAGAAGCAGAGCTGGAATGAGTGGCTTGGTAATCGTTGTCTGGCTTGGAGTACAAGCTCCACCAGAGTTAATCGTAGCAATCGCTGGCTTTTGTGGCACCACTGGAGTAAATGTTCCCACCGAAGGAGATTGGCCTGCGCCTCCGCCGCCTGATCCTCCTCCGCCCCCTCCGCCACCGCCAGATGCCGGTGGATTTGTTGGCGTTGGCGTAGCACCTATTGGCGTCGGTGTGGGTGTTGGCGTAGGAGTCGGTAGAGGATTATTGATCGTGACTGTGACTGAATTAGACATTGCGCTATTCCCTGCCACATCTGTCGCAATAGCTGTAAGTGTGTGTGAACCATTTGAAACGCCACTCGTATTCCATGTGCCTGAATATGTACTTCCGGACGTTGGGGTTGTCAGAGCTGAGCCCAAATTCGTGCCGTCTAATTTGAATTGCACCATATTCACGCCAGAGCCGCCGACATTATCTGAAGCTGTAGCAGCTAGAGAAACTGAACCGACTATCGTTGAGTTATTTGAGGGTGTGGTGATAGAGACTGTCGGTGCGATCGTGTCGGGGGTTGGGATTGACGTGGGAGTCGTTGAAGGAGTGGGTGTTGGGGTAGGAGTCGGCGTTGGATTGCGGCCGGCGCTTGAATATTCATATGCACCGATGTCGTAGGCGCTGCCCTGCGGACGAGTCACACCATCCATGTCGGTGGTGACCTGGGAAAGTGCGATACCGGTATCTATGGCTGGACTGCCGGAAGTCAGATGGAAGTCGTGCCCCTGCGGATTTACGAACAACGGATCAGCCTGGGTATTGGCTGTGGCCGTATAGGTAGCATTGGCCTGGTTGACGATAAAAGAGGTCGTCGTCGGAGTATTCAGCCAGAGATTGTTGTACACGTTGAGACCCGTATTCATGGCCGCCCCCGTGCCATCGCGATAAAATTCCACGCCGCCGTCGTTGTTATAGAAAATGTTGTTGACCACGCGGACATTGCTCACATCGCCGCCGGTACCGCCGTTGCCGCCATCCCAGAGAACCACCGCCGGCGTCGACGCCGATGAAGCGGCAAACGTATTGTTAGCGATCGTCCAATCATCAACATATCCGAACCCGGCCGGGATGCGATAACACCAGACGCATTTGGTCGAACCGGAATTGTAGGCCGCCGCTTGCACGGCATAGTTGGCATGGATATTGTAAAAGACATTGTTGGTGATGGTATCGTGCTGTCCGGTCATGTAGATGGCATGACCCTCATACCGCCCATCGGCCGGCACGTATGAACCGCTGTCATGGAAGAGATTGCCGTCGATCGTGACGTACTGGCTGGAATCGATGAGAATATCGTCGAGATTATTGTTGTCAAACGTATTGTTGCGCACGGTGACATGCTGGGCGGCGGCGATCTCGAGCGCGCCGGCACTGGTGGCCCCGGTAAATTCCAGGCCGCTGACCGTGAGATATCCGGTCGGCACCAGATAATAGAGACCGTCGCTCGAGTTGTACGAGTAGACTTCGTCGCTGAACCCGTGACCATTATCGTTGCCAAGAATGACGGGATGCTCGCCGGGATAGGCTTGGATGGTAAGTGGCGCGTTGGCTGTTCCGACGATGCGACTGATGTGGAAACCGTTATATGTGCCGGCGCGGATGATGATGGTATCACCGGCATTGACCAGATCGGCGGCGTGCTGAACAGTCAAGAATGGTGCAGAGATCGTGCCCGGATTGCTGTCATTGCCTGAAGGCGAAACATAGTACGTGTACGGACCGGATGGTTGTGACACGAGTGCCGCCGAGGTGTATATCTGTGCGACTTCGGCATCCGAGAGGGCACGATTGTAGACGCGGACGTCGTCGATGGTGCCGACAAAGCGGTAGGTGGAACCGCCGATGAGAGCATCGGCAGAGCCGGAGACAGAGCCGAGCCCGGCCAGGCTGGCCACGCCGGTACCGCCGACGGGCTGGCCATTTACATATGTGCGCAGTTGATTGCTGGAACGGTCAGCGACCACGTAGATCTGCACCCATTGATTCATGAGCGGTGCCTGGGCGATGACAGCTTGTCTCACGCTTGTCTGGTCGGAGACGTTGGCGGTCCACAAACCGTTGCCGAGTTCGATATCATAACCGGGACTTGAGGTCGAGGCGCCGCCCTTGTTCCATGGCTCATCCCAACTGCCGGCGTTAGCGGTGGCAAAGACCCACAGGCCATAACTGAACGAGCCTGTGCCAAAGTTGAGTGAAGCAGGATTGCCCATGGAGACATTATCTGTACCATCAAAAACAAGAGCACCTGGACCAACCTTGGCTGTAGCGGTCCAGAGAGGCAGATTGGTGCCGATAAGCGTGCCGACATTGCCTGAACCGCTGGAATCACCGGCGGTCGTGCCGGAACCTTCGTCGAACTTCCACCAGCCGACCAGGCCGGAACCAGCGCCTTCAACCGAGGCCAGCTGACGAGGAGCTTGTACAGCATCGAGCGAGTGTCCGGAAAAAACCGACGGCAGCTCGAACGACAGCGGCGGCGAAGTATGGCTGACGATGCGGTAGGCAATAAAGAACGGTATGGCCGTCAGAATAAAAACCAGGCAGAGAAACAACGGCGACCGCGTTTCGAGGTTCATACGGACATTATACCTAAATCAAAGTTGGACGTTCCAAGCGGTATGTGCATAGCGGGCATCTACTTCCCAGCTTTCAGGATCTGGTTGGCGCGGGCCATGGTCAGCGGCCCAAAATTGCCGACAGCCGGCGCGATGCCCTGTGCCGCCTGGAATGAGGCCAGGGCTCCCTGCGTGGCCGGACCGTAATAATCAGTCTCATGACCAAAGGAACCGACGCCGGCGGCGGCGACGGCGTAGCCGCGATCATTGAGGAATATCTGCAGGTCGCGCGCGTATTCGGAGACGGTATTCACGGACATGGGCGCCGGGAATTGGAAACCGGCCGGCAGGCGCGACTGCACGGGATTTGCCGAGAGGCCGGCAGGCGCGGACGAGGCGGCCGGTGTTGATGAAGCGGTCGATGAAGCGGCCGGCGCGGCGAGATATGCCGGCGCGGTGGCAACGGGGAGAGGTGCGGACGCGGACGAGGCGGCAGCGCTTTCCGGCGGCAGTGCCAACGTGGTCAGGGAGATGAAGTCATCGGCCAGGTTGGCGATGCCGGCAGCCGATTGGCATTTGACGTAGTAAGTATACGTCTGTCCGTCGGCCAGGCCGGTAACGGTGGTGGTATGCACCAGGTTGCCGGAATAATCAAAACGGCTGGGCATCTCTTGGTACGTCTGGCTCCGGACGGTCGAATACTTGCAGACAGCCGGAATATCGGTCACGAGGCGGAGCGTGACTTGGCCGACGCCGACGGGTATATCGGCCAGGGACATGGCATTGGTGATGGCGGGCTCGCCCTGTTGCTGGTCGGCGGTCGGCGTGGTCGCCAGGATGACATGGGTCTGGGGACTAACATTTGGCGGCGAATTGGCATCAAAAGCGGCCACGGCATAGGCGTAGGTGGTACCGGAGTTGAGATTCATATCGGTATAGGCGGTGCCGGAGACGCTGGCGATCTGAACGCCGTCGCGGTAGATGAGGTAGCCGGCCATGCCGGAAGTGACCTGGCCAGGCACGAGCGGATCGGTCGAGGGACTCCAGGTGAGATTGACTTGGCGGGTGGAAACGGCCGCGGCCGTGACATTGGTGGGCATGGATGGCGGCGTGCGATCGGCTTGGTAGGAACCGGCATTGCTGACATAGAGCGCGACGGCCGGCGAGGTCTGCGAATTGCCGGCGGCGTCAGTGGCTCGCGCCGAAAGGATGTGGCTGCCGTTGGACAGGCCGATGGTGTTCCAGACGCCGCCGTAGGGCGGCGCGGACAGCGCTTGGCCGAGATCGATGCCGTCGACCATGAACTGCACGGCGGCCACGCCGGAGGTGGTCTCTCCGGCGATGACGGGATCGGAGACGTTAGCCAGTATGGTCACGGAACCGGAGACGGTGCCGGGCACGGGCGAGACGATCGACACGGCCGGCGGCACGGTGTCCCGGCCGGTGCCGGTCACCGTGTACGGCAGCTGCGCCGTCTGTTCCTGCCCGGAAAATGGCTGCTGACTGACGATGATCACGCCGCAGAGCGTGCCGACGGAGATGCAGAGGACGACGAGGAGCTGCGTCAGTCGAGTTTCGGATTGCGACATGGGTACATTATAACGCAGAACCCATGTACAAGACTACTTTCGGTACTAGAAAAAGTCAGTGGCTCGCGACAATGCCAGCTGATCCATTTCATTG
Organism: Patescibacteria group bacterium; assembly: GCA_028864955.1. Taxonomy (GTDB): domain Bacteria; phylum Patescibacteriota; class Minisyncoccia; order Phycocordibacterales; family PALSA-1337; genus C7867-002. The sequence continues at coordinate 4,487 of JAGWLE010000054.1, forward strand.
TCTTTATAGTTA
>JAGWLE010000055.1 GCA_028864955.1 Patescibacteria group bacterium
TTTTGTCGGCACCCAAGTAAAATATGCGATTGCCCGAAATGTCATGTTTCTCGAAAAGCTGCCGCCAGATCGCCGCCGCTTCTTCGTCCTTTGGGGCGTTCACATCGCCGGCGAATACGCTGATGTACAATCTGCGCGGATCGAGTCCCAGACCCTTTTCCACGGAGGTCAGGAATTCATAGCTCCACTCTATGGCTTCTCGCTTGAAATAATCGCCGAGCGACCAATTGCCGAGCATTTCGAAAAAAGTGGCGTGCGTTTTGTCGCCGACGTCGTCGATATCGACGGTACGGACGCATTTCTGCACGTCGGCGAGTCGTGTCGTTGGTCTTCCGGTCTGCGGATCGATAAAAGGCTGGCCGAGCAAATACGGAATGAGCGGCTGCATGCCGGCCGTGTTGAAAAGCGTCGAATTAGTTACGCCTTTCTCATCCGGTGTGACGAGCGAAGCGGACGGTATGATCGTATGTCCGCGTTTGCGGAAAAATTCCAGGAATCGTGAACGGATTTCAGAAGAGGTCATACCGGAGACTGTAGCAAAAAATGTCCAATAAAAAAAGCCGTCCAGGGGGTATGCGAGATGCAGCTCACTAGGATGTAATAGTTTTCAACCAGGCGCGGTATTTTTTAGCCATCGCTTCAAATCCCCGAGAATTGTCCGCGATCTTCTTCGTGCCATGAACCAGTCTGATCTTGCCGTCCAGATCTATCTTCTGTGCATATCGGGGCACCTTCTTCATCCGGGCGATCGAATTTTCGGCGTTCCTGATAATATCCGGCAGTGATCGCGTGACATTGCGGATAAACGCATCAGCTGAAAGCGGCTTGCCCGTAGCCATCCTCACCAGTTTCTTTGCCGGATAGAACATGGCGTATGACCAGATCTTTGTGAGTTCCCTGCCAACTTTCGGATTGTCGACGATATAGCCGTATTTCTTTACGAAATATGCGCGCCACTGATGAACGCCGAGTTCAGCCAGACCGTAACCGTGATAATACGCGGAACTTTCCCATGAATAGAGGTGCGGCAGATTGAGGATATTCAGCGTATCCTCCGAGTAATCCAGATATTTTCGCGCCAAGCGGCGCGCGATCTCCAAGAGTTTGTCTTTATTCAAGTCTTTTGTTTCGTATACCTCCTTTTCGAAGAAAACGACGAAGATGATATACATGAGTCCGAGCGGTCGGAGCGGATACACAGCCGTCGCTCTGCGTTTGAAGAGCTCGAACGGGTATGTTTCGCCGCGTTCATTTGCGGCGTATCGCGTTTTCCACTCAATACTCGAAAATATGGTGTCCATGAACATGCTGTGCGTTTCCGCCCAGGAAACCGTCGACGGCGGATATTCATGGTTGATGCAGGCGTCTGGCTGCATGGAATTGAGACGATCAGCGGCATGTCCAGCTTCATGGAAAAGTACCTCGGTCTCGCGCATGCCGCCGCCGATCTGTCCGAGCACAGCGTTTGAGGCGATGTTGCAGGCTGCCGGATGCCTCTTACCGGCCTTGTATGTGACGAGCGTCGGATAGTGGCAGAAACCGTTGTCGTGTTTACCCTTTCTGTCGATGAGGTCGAGCGTGACGCTGCCGCCCTTGAATCCGACACCGAGCGCGGCGAATGATTCGCCCCAGCGTTCGAGGGCGTCGCCGAACGAAAAGTACTGATCTTCTTCTTTTGTAAAATCGCCCGTCATCATGTAGCCAAAATTCCAGGGCTTGCGCAGACCAGGTCTGCTCTCTTCGAGTTTGCGGATATCGGCAAGGGCATATTTCGTTTTCTGGTAGATGTCCTCAAATATTGAGAACAATTCTTCTTTCGACATGTCCTCGTCTATGCGCGCCTTGTATTCATAGAAGTCGCTGAAGCCGAGTGCGCGTGCGTATTCATTGCGCAACTTGATGACTTCGAGATACTCATCGATAGTTTCGAGTGGCAGTGATTCAAGCGCATCGAAACAGGCTTTGCGTACAGATTCATCAGGATTTGTCCTCATAATGAAGCGCATGCGATTGCGCGATGCTTCGAGAAATTTTCCTATGTGCGGATCAGTGTAGCCTTCTTTCCGTGATGTCTGAATGGCGAGTATTTTTGCATCGAGCTCCCCGGCTTTGGCCTTAATTGTCGCGGCGTGAGCTGGTGCTTGGTAGAGGCTAAAGAAGTGAGACCATAGTTTGAGACGCGCTTTGATAGTGCCCTTAGAAACTGTAATCAATTGATCAGTTTCCGCCTTGAGATCCGCATTCGCCCTGAATTCATCGCGAACTTCCATGGCGCTTTGCATTTTCTTGTCAACTGAATGATCGCCCATGTAGGACTTCCAGAAAGCATTTTCATAAGCTTTGTGAAGCTTGTTGTAGGTTGTGTTTAAGTGGGTGAGGAATTGTGTACCATCAAGTGGACCTTTCCTATTTTTTAGTCTGAGCTTTTTTGATTTCATATTCGTTTTTCTTACCACACCAAGGACAATACCATATTTTTCTCGAAATCGGTGCATCGCCTATAGTCCACCACTTATTACACTGCATGCAGGAGAAATGATTAATTTTCTCGATAGTACGTTTCCCCATGTTTAAATGAACTTTTTGAGAACCTCAAAATCTTTCTTGAGTGTGTCGCGCATGCCGCCGTTGTAGAGTGCCGCCGCCGGATGATAGAGAGTAACGATCGTTACGGGATGCGGTTGATTATTTTCATCGAAATATATCGTTTCAAATGTTTTTCCATGAATCTTGCTTATGGCATCAAGTTCGAGATCGAGATCATAGCGGCGCATGACATAGCCCATGCTATGACGACCGAGTGTGACAATGACTTTGGGTTGGATGATCTGCACTTGCCTGTCCAGGAATGGCGAATACAGCGCTATTTCTTGTGGTGTCGGGTCGCGGTTCTCTGGCGGACGATCTTTGACGATATTTGTTATATACACCTTATCTCTGGTGAGGCCTATCGATTCGAGGAGCAAGGACAGAAATTTACCAGCGGCGCCGCAGAACGGCCGGCCGGTTTTTGCTTCGTTCAGTCCGGGCGCCTCGCCGACGAACATGATGGAGGCGTCATGGCTGCCCTCCCCTATGACCGGGAAGAATTTGTTCGCCGTACGGTATTCGTAGAGTGGCGACAGTTCAAAGGCGAACAGGTCGTCGCGTACCTCTTTCATCCGGTCGTGTTTGGTCATGACGCTATACTACCAAGCCACCGCGACATAGTTAAGTCACTCGATCTAGAAGGCATCTGCAAGCCGTGATAAATCGCCGTGCAAAATAAGCGGCAGTGTTCCGAGAATTTCCTCCTTGTATCCGACAGTCTCATCGATTGGATTCAAGATCGCGATCGGCTTATTGAAATGCAATCCGATGGCCATCTCTGCCAGAACGGCGCCGCCGATGTAGCCTGGCCGACCATTTTTCTCATAATTAAGAACTAGCACAATGTCGCCTTTCTCGATCTTTTTAAAATGGTGCTTTGTCAGAAATTTCTTCTTTGTATATAGAGAGGGATCGTCGTACCACGTTTTCACTTTGTCGACATTGAAATCGCCACGCTTGGCCATACGACCAGCAGTTAGCGGAATAGCGACATTGTATCCCATCGCGCGTAATTCGCGTTGTACCTCGATAGCTTTCTCGTAAAATGAAGCGCTCGAACAGAGCACAACAGTTTTTTCCCTCTTGTGAGTCTTTTGAATTGACGACGTTTTTTTCGTGGTGCGACGTTTATTCATATACGAATATTTTCGAGTTTACCATTCAGGCAAATCGGACTCATGGCTTTGATCTCATCGATATACGCGGATTCTGTCGGAACGTCGTTCAATAAAAAGATTTTCTTGTTATTGACGTAGGCCATGCCCATCTCCATCAAGCAATTGCCGCCGATGTAATTCTTCTTGCCTTTCTTCTCGTTGTTAACGATTAGCACGGCATCACTCTCTAGTATGTGGCGATAATGCTGCCGAATAAAATCGTGGGCTTTCTTGAACTCGTCGCTTTCTGTGCGCTCTCCCTTCTCGTTTATCGGGAAAGCAATACCTGTACCGTTGACGTGCTCGATATAAAGCGGATGAATCCAACCATCAAATCCAAGTTCGCAAAGCTTGTTTTTGGCGGCAACCATGTCGTGGACGAAGCTATTGGAACCGAGGACATAAATTTTCATGAGAGCATTGTAATATAGAGATGCTATACTGTCACCATGACTACTTCCGCAAAGAAATGCGATCACACCAGCGTTGGTATTCTGGCCTGGCATGACTCCAAACTGCTCCTCATAGAGCGA
>JAGWLE010000056.1 GCA_028864955.1 Patescibacteria group bacterium
ATGTCGAGAGCGTAAAATTTCTTTTTTGTACTTTCTTTTGACCGGTAGATCCGCGAAACGGCCCATTTCCTTTGCCACTTCTTTTCTATGGCGGCGGGGTTATACGGGACCGCTGTCATCGGCGATGGCTTGGTTTTCTTCGAAGTCCTCTTCATGTTGGTAGATCATATCTCAAATAGCTGCAAGATACAAAAAGGAGGCCAGCACGGTGATGTGCTGGCCTCGGTGCCCGGTCTGTCGGTCCTAAAGGTATGCCTTGAGAGCGTCGGCACACATGGCGGCGATGGCCCCCAATATCACATACCAAAGGATTTTTTCAGGCACTTCTGGGACGCGGAACTTCGGCTTGCTCTGCTTACGATGAGTTATCTTTGAGTACATAGACCCTTTATTTAGCTGTTTAAATGCTTTTGTTTACGTCATGAATTGTACCATACATTTCGTGACAATGCAAGCTGTACCCCAGTGGCTAATCCTAGCACATCTGTAGAAAAGTACATCCCCAGCGTTTCCCCAGCAGCCCCTCCACTTTTTCTAAACATTAAACTCTATATCATTGCCAGCCTCTATCTAAGAATTGGCTACGCTAATTCTTTACGCAAAATCTGATAACAGGATTTGCATAAATGGAATTTTTTGACTTTACTTTTTGAATCTGGCGGACTAAATAATAATGCCCCGAATTGAATCAATTCTTTTTTACATCGATCGCACTTTGGTTTTATAGACATATATTTATTTAGACCTTAAACTCTATAACGTCGCCGTCTTTGACAACATACTCCTTGCCTTCGATGCGGAGCAATCCCCTTTCACGGGCGGCGGCGTAGGAACCGGCATCGAGAAGTTCTCGCCAGCCGATGATCTCGGCCCGCACGAATTTGTCCTTGAAGTCACTGTGAATAGCTGTTCCGGCTTCGGGCGCCGTCCAGCCCCTTTTGATGGTCCAGGCCCGCGTCTCGTCGGTGCCAGTCGTGAAATACGTGATCAAGCCCAGCAATTCATAGCCGCGTTTGATGAGTGTATCAGTGCCATCATCGTGCGCGCCGAGGCCTTGCCGCATCTCGCTTTTATCGATCTCATCCAAGTCCTTGAGCTCCTGTTCGATGCCGGCATCGACGATGACGTGGCCGGCGTGTGTCGCATTGAGAAATTCCTGTAAGGCAGTCCAACGTTCATCTCGAAGTTCATCTAAGTTTCTTGCACCAGCCTTCTTGTTGAGCACATATAAAAACGGCTTCGAAGTAATCAGACAGAGCTGCTTCAGAAACGGCGCTTCAAATTCATCGGCATTGACTGTCGATGCGAGCTTCCCTGCTTCCAGTGCGGGGATGAGTCGCTCGAGCAAACCCATTTCAATCGCTGCTTCTTTCTTGCCAGCTTTCACTTCCTTGGCAATATTCGATTTGCGTTTGGTGACAGTTTGTAAATCGGCCAGCATCAATTCGAGATTGATGACTTCAATATCTTTCAATGGATTAATTTCCCCGCCGACGTGGATGACGTTTTCGTCTTCGAATATGCGTACGACCTCGGCGATGGCGTCCGTCTCGCGAATATGCGACAGGAATTGATTGCCCAAGCCCTCGCCTTCGCTCGCACCCTTGACCAAGCCGGCAATATCCGTGAATTCGACGGCGGCCGGAACGGTTTTGGCCGATTGCGAGAATGTCGAGAGCTTGCCCAGCCGATCATCGGGCACGGCCACCACGCCAACCGATGGATCAATCGTGCAAAACGGATAGTTTTCGGCCGGAACGGATTTCTTCGTCAGCGCGTTGAATAGCGTCGATTTGCCGACGTTCGGTAGTCCGACTATGCCGATGGAGAGGGACATGTAGAGAATAAATAATAGCCGATATTAAATACTGACGTTGCGCCGCTCAAGCGATCTCTTTAGCCCCGCGCTCGTAGACGGTGAGCGTTACTTCCGGCCAGTGCTCCAATATGTGAGTGATGAATTTCCAAGATGCCATGATCTCTTCCGTCGAGGCAAAAAGCGTCTGATCGCCGGCAAAAGCGTCATTGATCAGCCGCTCGTAATCATCGGGCAAATCCGGAAAAGAGGTGACGTCAGCGTACTTGAATTTAAGAGTCTTTGGTTCGACGTTGAAGGCATAGCCGGGCGTTTTGACGAAAAATTTAATCTTGATGCCTTCATCAGGCTGGATCCGGAACGTTAGAATGTTCTGGTCAGCCGGTTGATGAGCGGCGCCGTCCTTCTTTGGTGAAGCGTGCTTGGCGGCTGACTTGAAGTAAACGTCAATTTCCGCTTTTGATTCGGCCATGGCCTTGCCTGATTCGAGATAGAAAGGCACACCCTTCCAGCGAGGCGTGTTGATGCGCGCCACAACCCGGAAATACGTATCCGTTTGTGAGTTTCCGGCGACGCCTGATTCAGCCAGATAACCGGCATACTGGCCCTTTGCGGCCGTCTTCTTGAGCTCTTTGGCTGATAGCCTGACGAGCTTGTCGAGAATCTTGGCGCGCTCGGCGCGGATATCTTCAGCGCCAAACGTGCGCGGCCTATTCATGGCGATGAGTGCCAGCATCTGCAGGAGATGGTTCTGCCCGACATCCTTGAGAGCGCCGAGCTTATCGTAAAATGCTCCGCGGCCCTCGGCGCTCCCCTTTTCGAAGAGCTTTATGTGCACTTTGTCGATGTGATCGCGATGCCACATCGGTTCAAACATCGGATTCATGAAACGAAAGGCCAAAATATTCTGCAGAGCTTCCTTGGCCAAGTAGTGATCGATGCGGAATATTTGCTTTTCGTCAAAGAGTTTTCCCAAAAGTTTGTCGAGCGAGCGGGCCGTCTCGATATCGTATCCGAACGGTTTTTCAATAAGCACGCGGGTCCAACCGGTCCGATCGTCGCATGGTAAGGTCAGTTTTGAGGCCGCCAGATGTGTCAGTATGGTCTCATACAGATTTGGCGGCACGGACAGGTGGAACAGCTTATTCGAACACTGGCCCCAGCGTTCATCGATCTCCTGTAAACGCCCGGCCAATCGCTCGTAGGCCGGCATGTTGTCAAAGAAACCTTGTTCATACGAGACATGGTCCAGAAAATGCTTGATATCTTCCTCGTGAAATTCACCGGGTCTGACGTTGAGGCGCTCACGGATGAATTCGCGGAATTCATCGCGTGAAAAAGCCCGGCGGGAAAAGCCGATGATGGCGAAACGCGGCGGCAAGAGCTTCTTGATATAGAGCGCCAAGAGCGCCGGCAGGAGCTTGCGCGCTGCCAAATCGCCGGTGATGCCGATGATCACGAAGATGGTGGGATACATGGAACTAGTGTACAGTAATTATCAAACTTTTACATGCTCTCGCCCCACTTGACCCACGGTTCATACAGATTGCCGGCCACAAAGACGCAGGGCAGAATGAAAATTCCGCAAAGCACCCAGAGCACAAATTTGATGACGATCGGCGCGACTTCCGACACGCCCTCCCATATCGATTTCCAGACAGACCAGATGGTGGAAAAAATGTCAGTGAATAATTCAAACATGCGCGCACGTTAACACGAAAACCGCAGTATTGCAAATTCAAATGTTTTGCACATGTGCACCCTAGAGGGCTCGAACCTCTGACCTCACCCGTGTGAAGGGTGCGCTCTAGCCAACTGAGCTAAGGGTGCCTTCCATCTGTCACCTCAGGCCTGTGGCTTGGTCGGGCTGCCGGGAATCGAACCCGGACCGCATCCACCCCATGGATGTATACTGCCACTATACTACAGCCCGCGATGCAGATCAGTCTACGGGATTTTTGTAAATTAGACAATTTATTGCTATATTCATTTCGTACGCCGGGCCAATAGTCGCTTCGCTCCTGTAGGCCCGTCGCTCGGACTAAGAGTGAATGCACGCGTTGCCTCTTGTCCTCGCTAGGGCCTATAGTCTAACGGTACGACGCGTCCATGGCATGGACGAAGCCGGGGTTCGACTCCCCGTAGGTCCACATAATAGACGTCAATCGCAAAACTTGCTATCCTCTGTCCATCGGGGCGTAGTATAGTGGTAGTATACACGCTTCGGGTGCGTGAGGTCCGAGTTCGATTCTCGGCGCCCCGACAGGCAGGGCCTATCGTAAAGTGGTATTACGCGGCATTCGCATTGCCGAATCCCGGGTTCGATTCCCGGTAGGTCCACAGCTGCTCTGTCTTCGTCGATCCGACGTACATCAGACTGTGCATAACTTGGCTATTGCCGAATTGCAGGATTGCTATACTTATGGTGTCCA
>JAGWLE010000057.1 GCA_028864955.1 Patescibacteria group bacterium
TCCGTGCAGAATCATGATTCCGATCCCATCGTTCTTACATTCAATCAGCCGATATTGTTGACCGACAAGACTGTCAGCGCCTGGATAAAACCGTCAGCCACCAGTCCGGCAAATTCCGGCATGGTTGTCGAGCTCACGTGTTCGGCGGCCTGCGGGGCTGGCGCAGCGGGACAGTTCGGTTTAAAGATGTATGTTGATGCCAGCATGTCAACATCGTATTACGATCAGGTGTACGTCGGCGACGGCAATATTCCGTTCGACATTTACAGTGTCCACATCCCAGTCAATCAGTGGACTCTCATCACCATATCGTACAATGCAAGTACGTACACGTATCTCCTCTTTATTGACGGTGTTCAACAGACAAATCTGCTTTCTGGCCCTGGTCCGACAGTGCATACCTTGCCATATGGCGGCCTGGTCAATACGATCACTATCGGCGATGAATACGCCCCAGGATACCCGTTTTACGGAAATGTTTATAACGTGGCTGTATATAACAAGCCTCTGTTCTGAAGATTTTTACAAAAATTTCCTGACCAACCGGATCAGTGATTCTGGGATGCGTTCGATAAAGAAACGCTGGCGCCAGGCGGCGGCGTCGACTTCGGTCGAAGACTGCACATCCCGCACGAAATGCGCCGATAATTCTTCGGCGAACCGCGTATTGCCGGTGATGATATTGGCCTCAAAATTGTAGAGCAGCGAGACCGAATCGAGGTTCATCGAACCGACAGTCGCCCAATCGCCGTCGACGACGATCGTCTTCGAATGGATGATGTTGCCGTTATCGTTCGGATACAGGAATATGCGCACCCCGGATTCGAAGAGCGTATTGAAGAATGACCGCGCGCCCAGATCGAGCGCCGGATAGTGATCGGAACGGTCGGGAATGATGATGCGCACGTCGACGTGCCGCTCGGCGGCTTTCTTGATGGCGTGAATAATCCGGTGCGTCGGCACAAAGTATGGCGTGGTGATATAGATGTAATGCCGGGCGCGCCGGATGGCACGGACTAGTTCGCTCGAAATATGGCGGCGGCCGGGCGCCGGATAGTTGGTGACGTAGCGGAATTCCGGGTCGCGGGCGCGTTGGCGCGCCGGCAACTTTTTGGATTTCTTGGCGCGGCTCCACATGCGTTCAAAGGCATTCTGCATCTCGGCGGCCGCCGGCCCTTCGAGGCGTACATTGGTATCGCGCCAATTCCTCATGGAGTCTTTGACGCTGATCGAGCCGGTGTAGCCGATACGGCCGTCGATGACCAGAGTGCGGCGATGATTCCGGAAGAACCAGGAGCGGAAATTGGGCAGGCGGAAGTAACCAGGTATGAGCGTGCGCCAGAAGAGGAGTTCGATGCCTTTGCCGCCGAGTTCGTCGGCGATACTCGAGCCAAAGACGCTGAAACTGCCGGCGGCATCCCAGAGGAAGCGGACTTTGACGCCCTCGGCGGCGCGTTCGGCACAGACATCGATGAGCTTCTGGCCGAATTCGTCATTTATGAATATGAATTGCTCGAGAACGATCGACTCCGTGGCATGGGCGCAGTCGTGCAGCATGGAGAGCCAGGCTTCTTCGTTGGCGGCGTAGAGGGACCAGTCGGTCGAGCGGGGCATGGCGTACATTATAAAACAAAAATCTCCGTTATGTCTGAAGACGAGATTTGATTTTCATCTTTGTGCTAGAATGCCGGCATCTATGGCCACATTGGTAGAAAACCGCAAAGCCCGCTTCGACTACGAAATCCTCGAGACATACGAGGCCGGCATTGAGCTCCTCGGCTTCGAGGTCAAGTCCCTGAAGAAAGGACAGGGCTCGCTCGAAGGCGCCTATGTGATCATCCGTGGCGGTGAAGCTTATGCTGTGAATATGTCTGTGCCGCCGTATCAGGAAAAGAACACGCCGCCTGAATACGAGCCGCGCCGCAACCGCCGGCTTATTTTGAGAAAAAAGGAGATTCGTGAACTAGCCGATGTGGCCAGAGGATTGACAATAGTGCCTATTTCAGTATATAATAAGGGTTCTCTCGTCAAAGTCTCTCTGGCTGTTGTCCGTGGTAAGAAGCAATTCGATAAGCGCACCGCCATCAAGAAGCGGGAAGTAGATAGAGAGGTCAGGAGAGAATTCAGTGATCGTTGATAATTTTCATACGGGGATGATCGGCTTCGACAGTCGCCAGTCTTCGTTCGTGCGGCCCAAGCTCCATCGACTTGTAAATCCGATGGAAATCACAAATGCTAACATCAAGTCACCGTATTTTACGGCAAAAGATTTCGCATTCGCACTGGCTTAACTAGTGCGCGTCCTCCTACGGGGATCCATACCGTACCCGAGGCGTAATAACCCGGATGTAGGGAAGAGGGCTTCTCACCCGCTCCTCCGAAACCTCGAGATCGCTCGCTGATGTTTTGTTTGATTTTCTATTCAGTGCGCTAAACTCCAAATCATTCTACTGCCGTAGAAGCGTTCGCAAGACTCCGATTGCATCTGGGTTCAATTCCCAGCATCTCCACCATTGATCTGTACCCCATAAAGTGGATGCGATCCGCGCTTTTTTGATATTTATAAGTGGGCGTGCTATAACTCCGATCGGCGGTTATCGAGGTATTCCTGCCTCCAAAGAAACAACAGGACGTAAGGTGAGAGACCTTTTGACCATATGCCGAGGCATCAGTTCAACGTTGGCAATCAGTTCACTTGCAAGAATAGCGGGGTGGGGGTCGTTCTGCCGGACGGCTCCTCATTTATCATCTTTGGCGAGGGCGGCCGGAGTGCGTATGAAACAAACAAAGGACCGATCCCTCTCGATGCGGTGCCCCTACGTCACGTTCCGCCGCGCGAAATCACTTTCGCCATGGATTGCGTCATGATTTCGCATGGCATCACGGCCGTGAACGTGGCGCGATTTTAGCCTGAGTTTGCACCCAGACCTTCGTGAGCCGACTTTCAAAAGTCTTCTCGCGAAGGTCTTATTCGTTCATGGCCAATTTTTCGGGATACATGTTAGAATATTCCCATGACAGTCACGAAAAGAAAGATTATGTGGGTTGAGGATGATCAGCTGATCGGCGCGCTTCTGGCCCAGAAGCTTTCGCACGCCGGTTACGATCTCTTCTGCGCCACGCGCGGCAAGGAGGCGCTGGATGCGCTGCAGTCCCTCGAAGACTTCATGCCGGACATCATCATTGTCGATCTGCTCCTGCCAGACATGGACGGTTTCGAGATCTTGGCGGCCATAAATAAAAATCCGCGTGTGGCCGGCGTGCCACGGATGGTCCTTTCGAATCTCGACGGACAGTCGGACAAGGACCGGGCATTCAAACTCGGTGCGAAAAAATTCATGGTCAAAGCGGTGACATCGCTCGATGAGATCGTCAGCGCCGTGAAAGAACTGGTGCATTAATTCGTCGTCAGCGCATATACTTGCTCGAGGCGGGTTTTTTACTTATGTCCGACCTGACAATCAGGAAAACTTTAATCGTTTTTCCCGTGGCTCTGGCGGCGTTTGTTTTTCTCGTAAAAATCATCTTGATCATACCTGTCCAAGCGTATCTGCTATTGGTGATCCTCTTCATGTTCGGCTGACCCCCACTGAGATTTGACACAATCTCATCAAAGTGATATGTTAAAGCTAACAAATTTAGTTCTTTTACGTATGAAAATCAATCTTTCGCGGACGAAAGGAGGCAGCCATGCTCTCCATCATTGACGATCAAGTCAAATACCGTTTGTGGTGTGCCGGCGTCATGATCGGCCTGGTGTCGGTGTCATGCATTTACATGAGACGGCACCACGCTCACAAACGCCGTCTGGAACGACGCTGCCAGGAGTGCGGTTCGGAGAACGTTGAGCGGATCCATGTCATGAGGCAGCTCATCGGCCGGACGTATAACACGAGCACGCGGAGCCGGTGCTTGGATTGCGGCGCCGGACGTCTCGACAAGCCCTGGAGGGCCAAGGATTTCAAATGGATCGATATGTTCTGGCGGCGGCTGATGTACCGTCGGCAATTCGTGCCGCAACATGACGGTTCAGAGAGAGAACATCTCCAGTACACGGACGGCGATTTCATCAGAGACGTCAACCGCTCGGTTGCCCGGCAGATCCCCATTGCCGACTATTTCGCGCGCCGTTCACGGCCGCCAGGGCCGTCTCCAACGATGCCCGCAAAAAAGCAGGCGTGAACCGCGGTCATTCGCGTGGTGCGCATTC
>JAGWLE010000058.1 GCA_028864955.1 Patescibacteria group bacterium
TAATTCAGTCGTTCAGCAGCTGGAAGAGGAGCGCGGCATTCCACGAGAGAAAACTCTTGAAGCTATCGCCATGGCTCTGGCCACCGCCTACAAAAAGGAGTACGGCAAGAAAGGCCAGATCGTTCGCGCCTCATTCGACGAAAATACCGGCGGCGTTGAATTCTGGCAGGTCAAGATCGTTGTCGATCGCGATCAGGTCATCATGGAGGGCGACGAAGACATGGCGCACGAAGAGCTCAAAGATGCCAATGTTGACGATATAAAAATCCGTTTCAACCCAGAACAGCACATGCTGATCGAGGATGCAAAGAAAATCAAGCGTGACGCCCAAGTCGGTGACGAGCTCATTTTCCCGCTCGAAAGCAGGGCTGATTTCGGCCGCATCGCGGCGCAAACCGCCAAGCAGATCATCATCCAGAAGATCCGCGAAGCTGAGAAAGTCTCCGTTATGGGCGAGTTTGGCGAGAAGGAAGGCGAGATTGTCGCCGGCACCGTCGAACGCGTCGAGCGCGGCACGGTCTACATCGACATGGGCCGGGCCGTCGGCCTCATCCCTTACGAAGAGCAAATACCCAGCGAACGCTGGAAGACGGGCGACCGCATCCGTGCCTATCTCTATGCCGTCGAAGAGACCCCGAAAGGCATCGTGCTCAAACTGTCGCGCGCGCATCCAAAATTCCTGGCGAAACTCTTCGAAATCGAAGCCCCGGAAATCGCCAGCGGAACAGTGGAGATAAAAGCGATCGCCCGCGAAGCCGGCTCACGTTCCAAGGTCGCCGTCGTCTCCCACGACCCGCATATTGATCCGATCGGTTCAATGGTTGGCCAGCGAGGCGTCCGCGTTACGACCGTCACTTCAGAGCTTTCAGGCGAAAAGATCGATATCGTCGAATGGAATGAGGATCCGGCGCTTTTCATCGAAGAAGCCCTCTCTCCCGCCGAAGTTGTTTCGCTTGAACTTGATGAGAAAGAGCATCGCGCCATTGTCACTGTCACAGAAGATGAACAGTCGCTGGCTATCGGCAAAGGCGGCCAGAATGTCCGCCTGGCAGCCAAATTAACCGGCTGGAAAATAGACATTAAATCGACCGGTGGGCCGGAAATTACCGAGGAAGAGCTCGCGGATGAATCCGCTGATGAAGCTCAGATCACGGCCGAGGTCACCGCGGAAAAAATCGAAAAAGAAGTCGCGGAAAAAACAGAAGCACATGACTCAGAAAAAACCTCGCGCTCATAAAACAGGCGGAAAGCCTGAAACCTACACAGGTGTCATTATGACGACCGGCAAGGGTTTGGGATTTGTCAACGACGAAAATCGCCCCTTCGCAGAAGATATTCTTATCGAATCCGGCCATTTGAACACCGCCCTCAATGGCGACGAAGTCGAATTCAGTGTCAATATAAAGCGCGGCAGCCTCCGCCAGACGGGCGAGATCATCCGTGTGGTGAGCCGCGCCAAGACAGTCTTTATCGGCACGATCGAGGCGCATAATGGCCAGGCTGTATTCAGCGCCGACGATAACCGTGCCTATGTCGATTTCCGCGTCGCCGGCAATAAGCTCGGTTCCGCTAAAAACAATGACAAGGTCCAGGCAAAGCTTTTGCCGTGGACGGATCCAAAACGCGAGCCGGAGGTCGAGATCATCCGCGTTCTGGGCGCCAAAGGCGAACATCATGTGGAAATGGAATCGATCGTTCTCGACAAAGGATTCGACATGGGCTTCCCGCCGGAGGTCGCGGAAGCGGCAGAACTCATCGAAACAAACGAGAAAGTCATCTCCCCCGAAGAAATCGCTCGACGCCGAGATTTTCGGCAAACGCTGACATTCACGATCGATCCCGTGGATGCCAAGGATTTCGATGACGCCATTTCTTTCAAAAAGCTTGACGGCGGACGCTTTGAGATCGGCGTCCATATCGCCGACGTCTCGCACTACGTCCGAGAAGGCGGCATTCTCGACCGCGAAGCCTTTCATCGCGGTTCATCGATCTATCTGGTCGACCGCACGATTCCCATGCTGCCGGAAGCACTATCAAATGACGTCTGCAGCCTCAATCCTCACGAGGACAAGCTGACATTTTCGGCCGTGTTCGTCATGGATGCAAAAGCGCAAATTCACCAGCGCTGGTTTGGGCGCACCATCATTAATTCGGCGCATCGATTTACATACGAATCGGCGCAAGAGGTTCTCGATACGCGAGCCGGCGAACACTTTGTCGAACTCGACACGCTCAATGCCATCGCCAAAGTCTTGCAAGCCGGCCGATTTAAAGAAGGCGCCATTGAATTTGAGCAGGATGAAGTAAAATTCAAGCTCGACCAGGACAACAAGCCGATCGGCGTCTACAGGAAAGAGCGCGGCGACACGCATAAACTCGTTGAAGAATATATGCTCCTGGCCAATCGCGAGGTTGCCAAATTTATATTTGATTCGATCGCAAAGCAGCCTGGCGCAAAGAAAGCCGCGGCCATCTACCGCATCCACGACTTGCCCGATAAGGAAAAAATTGAGGCCCTCGGTATTCTGGTGCGCGCGCTCGGCCATTATTTCCCTGAAGCGGAGAACATCACCTCGAAGAGCCTGAATGCCATGCTGAAAAGCATCGAGGGCACGCCGGAAGCCTCGCTCATCAAGACGGCTACAATTCGATCCATGAGCAAAGCCGTGTATTCTACCAAGAATGTCGGCCATTTTGGCCTGGCATTTCCCTTCTATACGCATTTCACCTCGCCCATTCGTCGCTATCCGGACTTGCTCGTCCATCGGATTTTGGCAAATCATTTGACCGACAAGAAGTTTGGCACAACCGACTTGGCCAAGCTCGAACACGCCGCCATTCATTCAACTGATCGTGAAATTGCCGCGGCCGAAGCCGAACGCGCCAGCGTCAAATACAAGCAAGTCGAATACATGAGCACGCATCTCGGCGAGACATTTGATGGCTCTATCACCGGCGTCACCGAATGGGGTATCTATGTCGAGGAGGTCAACACCAAATGCGAAGGTATGATCCCTCTCCGTTCTCTCGATGATTTCTATGAACTAGACAAGAAGACCTACTCCCTCATAGGCCAAAAGTCCAAGAAACGCTTCCGCCTCGGCGACAAAATCAAATTCAAAGTTGTTCGATCCGATCTCGAGAGAAAAACACTGGATTATAGCGCTGTTCTCTAATCAACGGCTGATCGTACGCGTATCTCGTCACATGGCATCATCATGCTTGACACGTTTTTTCATTGGTGTATGCTACTCGTAGATAGCGCTACTTATAGTATTCTATGAATCTACCAGTGCAATTCCGTCGACTGTGGTTACCGGCGCGGCCGGCTCAAGACGTACGAACGATTTTTGACCCGACCGTTCTCATAGAACAGGAACTCGACCCCGAGTCTCCGTTCTGAGGGGCCTGCAACATCGGCCAACAACAGCAGTAAACTAGGATCAGCGATCATTATGTTTGGATTCATCGTTGAAATGTTGTGTGGAAATCAGATTTCCAGCGACACGGAAAATTATGGTCCTTCCACTTCCGACACGTCGGGAGACGGAAAATAAACAGACCAGAGGGGCTTGAAACATTAGCCGAAAACATTCTTAACGTTCAGCAAGGGAGGTGCTTCCACCTCCTTTTTTTACCAGAAAATAGAAAAATAGTAGATCGACCCTATAATGATTGGCCAGACTTTATAGATAATAACAGTCATAATTATAGATAATGGGATGACGAAAATGACTATCTTATCTACAGGCGAATTACGTCTGGGTATCTTGAACATCCCTTTGAAAGCCGCTTTTACGACAAAATTTTTGCTGTCCATCATTATTTTTCAATGTGTATCTCCTTGTTGATAATGCAAAATGTCATCGAAAAGTCGTCTTTTTGAACCGCCTTCTCAAATACCTCGTATCGAATGACTCGCCAGCCTACATCCGGATCACATATCGTCACTATTCCGGCTGATGCCTCCGTAGGTGGAGAAATACTTGTAACCACGACCAGATGGGAACCTACAAGATCCGATCTGCCATCGAGCACGAATGGATTAACCGAAACGAGCGCGCTATAGCCTTTTTCTAAGAAAAGCCCAATAT
>JAGWLE010000059.1 GCA_028864955.1 Patescibacteria group bacterium
AACGATTAAGCAGCTCCCAAAAGATCAGGGCGCCCAGAAGAATGGACAGGATGTTTACGCTGTTTAGATTGAGTTTCTCCAGATACACCGACAAGAATCCCCAAACCATCAGTTCGAGTATCGGCCAAAAGAATACATCCATGAGCCGCGGAAACGACCTCGGGTCGAGATACAATTGGCGGATGATCAGCGCCTTTATCCTGTGCCATTTCATGAAAATAGTATACCAGAGACCCTGCATATAGCCGCATTGACTTTACAAATCTCTTTACATATAGTGTGAACAGAACGACAACCATAGTGCGAACGTTATGAAACCAATGCGCCTTGAAATCGGCAGCGATGTTTCGGCCAGCAGCATCATTCACACGCTTGGGATAATGATGTTCAACAACACGAGATTTCTCAGATTTTATCCTTTCCGGATCAGAGTGATCGCGATCAGCACGGATCAGAGCATCGCCATCGAGCACCGCGACCAACTCATCGATCTGGATGTTCAGGCGGATGCCAGCTATACGGACATCGTCGAGCAGTGCGGCATCGCCAATGCCCACCACTTTCCGAAAGGCTCGTCCCTCATCCTGCTCCGGCATCTCATCGAAACGCTCCATACCTGCGGGCGTCCGGCGGCGGCTGAATACTTCCAGACTTGCTGGCGGCCGGACGTGCACCCTGTCACCTTCTTTGTGTTCGAGGAAGGAACATATAAACGAATTTAGATATTCCGTTTTCTCTGTGGTTTGAAACGGGATATCGGGCCGGTTGCTCGTGCGCCGGCCTTTTTTCCTGCCTGCGCCGTCACGGTGAATGTCATGCCTCCTGCCGTGAGGCCGCCTCATCCGTGAGCAGTTTCCGTTCCTTCTCGCGCGATTGTCAAAAAAACTTCATTCAAGTCCTTGCGACCGTATTTGGCCACAAGTTCTTTCGGCCGGCCATCGTCACGCAGCTTCCCTTTGCTGATAAATATCACCCGGTCACAGATTTCTTCTATTTCTTCCATGTTGTGAGAGGTATAGAGCATCGTCAAACCACGCTCGTTTTTGATCCTGACTAGAAGTTTGCGCGTGCGATCAGCTATGTCCGGATCAAGCGAAGCCGTCGGTTCATCGAGCAGGAGCAATTTTGGATCATTGAGCAGCGCTTTGGTCAGATTGAGACGCGTCAGTTGGCCGGTGGAAAGTCCCGAAGTCATGCGCGGCAGGAGATCGCGAATAGCGAAAAAATCGGCCAATTCGTCGATCTTGCCCTTGATATCGCGCACGCCGTAGAGCCGCGCGAAGGTGTAGAGATTCTCCCAAACTTTGAGATTGCTCGGCAATGAAACATACGGTGAAGAAAAATTGACTTTGCCAAGTATCTCTTGGCGGTTATGTCTCATGTCCAGGCCAAAAATATGGATCGACCCCGATGTCGGCGCGATCAGATCGAGAATCATCTGGATGGTCGTCGTCTTGCCGGCGCCGTTTGGACCCAAGAGGCCGGTGATCGTGCCTCCTTGGATATCAAAGCTTAAATTATCGACAGCCGTGATTTCTCTACCATCGCGGCCGAACCGTTTGACCAGGTTTTTAACGGAAATAATGGGCGTCATGGGGACAGTATATCACGCGCCGTCGCGTCCAATGCCTGGCTTGGCGCTGGCACTTCCGATATCGGATATCATGCGCTATACTGTGTCGACATATTCACTAAATGCGATCCGCCATGTCGAACGTCACTGTCCAAGTCGGTCCATCGGAAAAATTCGGGAACGGCAAGATCCTGCTTCACGCCGTTCTGGGCGGCACGCTCAAAAGCGAAGATATCCCCTTGATCAAGGACTGGGCCGACAGCGTCCGCACCAGCATCAAATCCCTATCCGAAGAACGCATCGCCTCCATCTGCGTCATCATCGATATCAGAGGGATGGAGACGTACAGCGATCCCTCGGTCATCACTATCATCACCGACCTCATGAAAAGCGACGGCGACTTTATATACAAGACGGCGACATTTGGCGGCACGCCGCTGCATGAAATGATCGAAAGCGTTATCAAGACTATGTCAGGCCGCGCGAATCTGCGCAATTTCCGCACGGAAGCCGAGGCCCTGAAATGGCTCAAGGAGTAAATCGCGGAACTCATTTCCAGGCCGATCTTTGCGATTTGGACACTCCGGCGCGCAGAGCGTTGGCAATCGGAAGAAAATCCGTCAGAAAGTTGTAGGCGGCGGCCCCGGATGGTCCAAGGACGCCGAGCCAGGGTAGGCCGGCGGTCGCCCAGATGAGACCGGCGGCGTTGGTGACCACCCAGATAATGAAGCACTGCCACATGATGCCGCGCACCTGCCGAGCAGTGCGCATAACCATCGGCAAACGATAGAGGCGATCCTTCATGATGGTGATGTCGGCGGCTTCGATGGCCGCGTCGGAGCCAATGCCGCCCATGGCGATGGACACGTCAACCAGAGCCAGTGAGGCGGCATCGTTGACGCCGTCGCCGATGTAACCGACCACGGCCGGTTCGCGCGAACGTTCAAAGTGCGTGGCAAATTCGACTTTGCCTTCGGGCGTCATGTTGGCATGATAATGACGTATACCGATCTCTCGAGCGACCGCGGCGGCGACACGTTCATTGTCGCCCGTTAACATGTGCCATTCTTTAACGCCCAACACCTTGGTTTCGGCCACGATCTCGCGCACGTGCGGCCGCAGCTCATCGGCGTATGAAAGCATGCTGGCGACTGCGCCATCCAAGGCCAACATGACGACGCCGTGCCCCATATCCTTTTCCGCCTCGATGTCCCTTTTCACGGCCAGAGAGAGGTGAACGTGCCGCTCTTCGAGCAGCGACGGCCGCCCCAGAATCATGTTCTCGGCACCATGCCGATATATGACGCCTTGGCCGGAAATTTCTTCAAATGCCTGGGGCGCGTGGAGGCTGACACCCTTTTCCTTGGCATACTCAAGGATGGCTCGCGAAACCGCGTGTTTCGATTCCGCGGCGCCCATAGCGGCCCGGCTGAGCACCGTGGCGACGGAATACGTCCCATAGACCTTGATTGTCACGATCTTGGGATTGCCTTTGGTCAGCGTGCCGGTCTTATCCGTCAGCATGTATTTGAGCCGTGACAGCTGTTCGAGTGCGGCAGAGCCTTTGACGATGACGCCGCGCTTGGCCGTGCGGGCAATGGCCGCCGTAAAGGCCAGCGGCACGGCCACGGCGATATCATCCGCGCAGACGACCAGAAGAATGGCCAGGATCTCCGTCGTCGACAGACCGTAGATGTAAAGGATGATGGAGCCGACGAGCACCACGGCGATGTACCACTCGGTAAAGATGTCAGCCACGCGCTCGGCGCGACTCTTCTTTCTACTGGCTTCCTCAACCAGAGCGATGATGCGCGACAAGGTCGTGTCCTTGCCGACCTTTTGGGCTTTGACGATCAGAGAGCCGGACTCGTTGACCGTTGAAGTAAAGACGCTGCTGCCGGGCTTCTTGGCCACGAGCTCGCTCTCGCCGGTCAGCGACGACTCGTTGACTTCAGCCTCGCCGGAGACGACGATGCCGTCCACCGGCATGCGATCGCCGGATTCGACGATCACCAAGTCTCCCGGCTTGACATCGCGAATATTTGTTTCTTTCACCGTCTCGCCGACCCGCAGGCGCACGCTCTCGACATGGTATTTCATCAGGCTCTGAATGATCTCTTTGGCGCGGGCCTGCGTCAGGTGATCGAACATACGCGCAAAGGCAAGCATCAAGGTGATGAAGGCGGCCGAAGACCATTGCGCGGCGATCAGCGAAAAGATGAGAGCGATGGATGCCAGGAGATCGACAGAGATATGGCGGGCGCGCAGAGACTTGATGGCGCTCCAGAGGACGGGCAGCAAACCGCCAAATGACAGTATGGCCAGGACCAAACCGATCCAGGCGGTCTGGCTAAAGAGCGAT
This sequence comes from Patescibacteria group bacterium, assembly GCA_028864955.1. Classification (GTDB taxonomy): domain Bacteria; phylum Patescibacteriota; class Minisyncoccia; order Phycocordibacterales; family PALSA-1337; genus C7867-002. Next base: position 3,936 of record JAGWLE010000059.1, read on the forward strand.
CCGACGAGGAATATCGAAGTGAAAGCGATCAGGCCGATGTCGAAATAATAGAACGCTTTTTCCTCGAGATGTGCCGAACGAGGTGCCATTGTGTCCCCATTATAGCCTATATCCTACCCCAG
>JAGWLE010000060.1 GCA_028864955.1 Patescibacteria group bacterium
CTTATCCGGCCATAGTCAGGTTTAGATATAAGTGAATTCGACATCCGGCCGATGGCGTCCATCCAATCAAGACTCGGGTACGTGGTCAAATTCACGATCGTCCCGGCTGGCATGTTGGAAGGCAGTGTTGCCTTGATGACATACGAATGCGTCCCTTGTGGGAAATTAATTGTTCCCGTCATGTCGAAAACATACCCAGAACCATATCCCTGATATTGCACGGTAGTCGGACCGGCGATGATCGTGCCGCTCTCGTCCGTGATGACGATATTCGAAAGCGGACCGAGTGTTACGGCTGAACCGCTTGGCAGTGAAACGTTGACGCCGAAATGCATCCGGCCGACCGTGACCGGCTGGCCGCAGGCCGTGACTTCAAAAGCGCCAATCGGTTGAAAAGCAGCTCCAGCGGCTACCATTTGCGGCAGAATGGCATCAGAAGCGACAACTCCCAGAGAGCTGCCGGCATAGTTTAACGCTTGGCTTTGTGCAGCCGATACGGACAGAGCACTAGACGGAGTTTGGTTCGGAATCGCAGACGATATGCCAAGCTGGCTGTTACTCGAAGGTTGCCTTTGCGCATCCGCCCGCGACGTGCAACCGAACAAAGAATTGAGTTCGCGACGGGTAAGCGGACCGGCGTAGCCGGTCTGACTTATGCCGTAGCGCGCCTGGAATGCTTGCAGGGCTTGCGCTGTCGCCGGAGTAAAGTCGAGACTATAACTGTTAGCCACATGGAAACCGGTGGCATTGAGCACTGTATTCAGAGCGCGCACGTCGAGATTGTGTTCACCTATGCCGAAGTCAGCATTGAAATCATGGCAATAAAGCGTGCTCTGCATCGGTTGAGCCGAAAAGACAGGGCTGGCCGCGCTTCCGTTCAGCACGGGTGATTGTCCCAACGGACTGCCGGCAACCGGGACGGCCGCAAATGTAACTGATGATTGGCTGGTTGAGGCATTCGCGGAGCCGGCGGAACTCGAACTGCCACCGGTCGAAGGAGCAATCCTACGGCATTCATTGGCGGGAATCACCACCTGAACCGAGACCGGCTGCGAAGTGATCGCGTTGCCATAATCATAGCTCAGGCTGATCGTATATGTGCCGGGTGACAAGCCTTGATTGTATGTCGGGTCGCCGCCGAACGTGTAGGTAGTCAGTCCCGGATCCAAGGCATATTGCTGCGCATTTCCCGTAATATTGATGAGAACATTATGGACATTTAAGGAAGACTTCTGCCAATTCAAGGTGATGTTACCTTCAGAGGAACCGATGCTGGAGCCGTCCGGTTGCCTGATCAGCATCCCATTGACACGTGGATAATAGCAGCCGTTCGTGACGGTTGCCTGAACTTGTGAGGCCGGCGGCTGGACTGCCAGCGACACGGCTCTGGGAGCGTCCTGGAGTGTCATCAACGGATCGCCTATGGCCATGCCATGGATCTGGTCCGTAAAAAGAGCGCTCTCGGAAAAGGTCATGCCACTCGCGTATGAAGCAAAGAGCCAGCTGAAATAGCCGAGACCGGATTCTGTCGGCTCATTGACCGTACCGATACCGCCGGAAAAGCTCCGCGAATAATTGGCGCCGCCAAAAGCTGTCGGTTGGAGAGCTTGCGAGATCGTGCTCTGGTTGGTCGTCAGCTGATCGTCTGTGCGGGTCGAGTAGCCAAAGTAGCTCTCGTACACATCTATGATGGCCCTGTTAGCGACGGGCGCCTGAACGGCCGGCTGCTGCGACAGCCACCACTGATCGTTATACTTATATACCCCCATGCCGCCATACCCGACGATAGTGCCATTCGTTATATATGGATATGTAGACCCTTCGTTCAATATGACGTTGCTCGGACTTATGCCGAACATTTGGAGAGTATTCGTGAGCCAAGGAACTTCCGGTTCGTAATCATGCGTGAGCGAACCGCCATATGTCTGTGCCGAGGGCGGAGTAAGATCGATGAGCCACGTATCGGCATTGAGGTTTGGAGCAGGAGCTTGAGCCTTATCGATCATCTTTTCTATGTCCGCCAAGTCCTGTCCCGTCAAGAATGAAGCCGCGTAAAGATATTTCGTGCCATGCGCGTCAGCCGTACAGCGGCTCGGATCAAAATGCTGGTAGGCAAATATGCAGCTCCGATCATTCATCCAGCCGCCTATGATGTCGGCGTACGACGCGCCGGGTACGGATTTCATTTCGTAAAAAATGCTTGCCGAAACAGCGGGCGCGTAATGGCTGGATCCCGGATCGCCTGTCACCCGAATGGGCAGATCCTTGGCTATGGCAAGTTCGGTAATATAGAGATTTGGATTGGCCGCTACGTATTGAGCTATCGGCTGAGATATGTCGGTGACAAAGTTCTGGTAGGACATCGTCTCACGCGATGCCGAATCAGTAAAACCGGCATCGATGCCGAAGTCCGAGTCTGATATATCGAGACCGAGAAGGCTCACGCCCGGCCGTGCCGCGGCATAGTACGTGCAAATGGCCGCGGACGTAGGTGAATTCTTATTATAGAGACAGAGAACGTTTCCTGGTGTGGGCGGCTTGCCAAGAGATGGCAATGAACCGACATATTGAGCCGGCAAGTATGGGTAATGGACTTCAAAAACGGTGTTTGCGTGAATGACGCGACTCCTGATGAGCAGGACACTGAAGAAAATTACGGAGAGGCCGAGAGCGGCCATGAAACTGCGCCCGATAATTTTTATCGCTCTCCCTCCACGGTAGTCATGTAGCCTCATTGGCATAATGATAGCACGGGGGGGTCGCCTGTGATGCGGCGCTATCAACAGCAAAAAACATCCGTCTTCGTCGGCTGAATGATGAAAATATCAATTACCGGGTCGTGCTCAATGATCAGTTCCTCTTCTCCTTTATCTCCTCGGCGACGTTGGCTGGCACGACCTCGTAGTGATCGAACTCCATCTGGGCGCTGCCTTGGCCGGATGTCATCGAACGCAATTGTGTGGTGTAGCCGAACATTTCAGAGAGCGGTACCTTGGCGAGAATAGCGATATTCTGGCCTTTGGTATTCTGACCCTCGATCATGCCTCGCTTGGAAGCGATAGAACCGTTGATATCGCCGATATATTTCTCCGGGGCGACAACTTCGAGCTTCATGATCGGTTCGAGGAGTACCGGCCTGGCGCGCTTGGCGGCATCCTGGAAGGCCTGCGAAGCCGCGATCTTATAGGCGATCTCCGAAGAATCGACGTCGTGATAGGAACCGAACGTCAGCTCGCAGGAGACGTTGACCATCTTGTAGCCGGCGACGATGCCGCGATCCATGGCTTCGTGAACGCCTTTCTCCACGGCCGGAATGAATTCGTTCGGAATAACGCCGCCCTTGATGGAATCGATGAACTCAAAATCGTCATAACGGTGAACATTCTTGGGAATCTTGACCGGCTTACCGTCTTCTTCCGTAGGCAACGGCTCCATCGGCTTCAATGTCAGGCGCACGTGGCCGTACTGACCCTTGCCGCCAGTCTGCTTGATGTACTTGTTCTCGGCTTCGGCCGTGCCCATGATGGTCTCGCGGTAAGCGACTTGCGGCTCGCCGGTGTTTGCTTCGACGCTGAATTCGCGCTTCATGCGATCAACCATGATCTCCAGCTGCAGTTCGCCGACGCCGGCGATGATCGTCTCGCCCGTTTCCGGATTTGAAGTCACATGGAATGTCGGATCCTCGATAGTGAGCTTGCGCAGAGCCAGACCCATTTTTTCCTGGTCGGCTTTTGTTTTCGGCTCGATGCGCAGGGACACGACGGGCTCGACGAATTTAATCGTTTCGAGGATGATCGGATTGTTTTCGTCGCAGAATGTGTGCGAAGTGAGGGCGTCTTTGATACCCACGGCCGCGGCGATTTCACCGGCAAAGACTTTTTT
>JAGWLE010000061.1 GCA_028864955.1 Patescibacteria group bacterium
TCCAAAGCGGGGCATCACAGCTAACCAGAACGGCTAATCTTCTTTTTTCCACGAACACGTGGACTCATGTCGTGTTCACCCGCAATGGCACGGTAGGCACGTTCTATATCAACGGCGCTCCTGTCAGCAGCTATTTCAACCAGGACTCGATCATCGATCCCGCTTCGTCGGCATCATATACGCTCAATCTTTTCAATGGCCCCAACAATTATTATGCCATAAATGGCGTGCTTGATGACGTGCGCGCTTATAACCGCGCCCTTTCTGCGAAAGAGGTGCTCATGCTCTACAACATGGGTAAATAATATCAATTACCAATAACTGGCGCTTCACTATGCATTCACTGCGTTTTTCAAAGAAGATAGGGTTACTCATGTTCCTCGGTTTGACCTGGATGCTGGTCTCTCACCAGAAAGCCTTTGTCGTCTTTGCCCAAACTGCCGGGCCGACGAATGGCTTGGTGGGGTACTGGAATTTCGATGAAGGCAGCGGCCTCATAGCGAACGATGCGAGCGGTGGCGGCAACAATGGCGCGCTTTCGAACAATCCTCTCTGGGTGGCCGGAAAGGTAGGCAGCGGCGCCCTCGATTTCTCGAATGCGGGAAGCCTGGTATCTATCCCCGACCCGGGCACGTTGAAGGGATTCGCTGCGCTCACCCTATCGCTCTGGGCATCGAAACTTTCATTCGGTTCATCGGCTATGGCTGTTTCGCATTACGGGCCTTTTTATATCGGAGTCAGATGGGATGGCCGGGTCGAGTTCCAAGTCGCCACAGCGGCTGGGACGTATACGCTGACGAGCACAAACTCGCTCACTGCGGGCGCCTGGCATCACCTGGTCGGCATGTATGACGGCTCGCACCTGACTCTCTACATCGACAACGTGCCTGACAACGCCTCGTCGATCACGGCCAATGGCACCGTCCAAAGCAGCGGGAACACGCTCTACATAGGCGCGCATAGCACCATGAATCCTTGGGGAGGATCGATCGACGACGTGCGCCTCTACAACCGCGCGCTCTCCGCATCAGAAGTGTCACAATTATACGCGTTGGGCACGAGCGGAGGCATGCCCACGCCCACTCCTACACCCACATCGGTGCCAACTCCCACCCCCACGCCTACTCCCACGCCTACTCCGACGCCAGCACCGCCGCTTGCGTCTGGAAATATCTATGTGGCGCAATCAAGCGCCGGATCAAACAGCGGTTCCGACTGCGCTGATGCTCACAGCATTTCGTGGTTGAATACGTCGAGCAGTTGGGGCACTGGCTCTGGCCAGATCGGTCCGGGCGTAACGGTTCACCTCTGTGGCACTATTTCCACCGGACTTTCTATTCAGGGAAGCGGCACAGCCGGGAACCCGATCACGATATATTTTGAACCGAACGCAAAGTTAAGTGCCCCGGTCGTCCCACAGTGGATAAATGCGTATGGACAGAACTACATAACGATCGATGGCGGGCAAAACGGTATCATCGAGAATACTGATAATGGCACGGCCGGCACGATCAATCCGCGAACGGGCGCGGCATACGGTCATCAGGCAAATAGCACGGGTATCAATCTGAACTACAATTATTGTTGTACTGTCGGTACCACCGGCATCGGCATGACGGTAAAAGATCTGACTATACGCAATCTCTATGTAAGAACTCCGCATAGCGATGATCCTGACCAGCTGGGCACCGGTATTTCGAATAGCGGGTCGGATGTGACGATATCGCATGTGACTGTCACACAAGCGATGACCGGTATTGTGACGTTGGGTACGAACAATCTGACGATAGACTCGAGCACTGTCACGGCCTGCAATCACTGCATCGAGATAACCGGCGGTCCGGGTACAGCGCTCTCGAATATCACGATATCGAACAACATCATTGACGGTTTTGATGTCTGGGAACAATACACGACGACCATAGATCTTGGTTTCCATCGCGATGGCATCTTTTTCCACACCGACGGTGCCATGTCCAACATCTACATCTATCGCAACCGGATCGGTCCAGGTTTCAATCCGCAGACAACGACAGCCGGCACGAGCGCGATCTTCTTTGATGGCAACTTCAATGTCTTTGGAACTTACAACAATGTCTATGTGTTCAATAATATATTTACGTTGCAGTCACCTCTGGGTTGGGCCAATGCCGCCGCTGCCGCCGGTGGGAATGGCACGAATGCGCTCATAGCCAACAATACCTTGGTAGGTGACGGTAATTCCAATAGTCTCGGTATGGGTGAGGATGATGGATATGAGTACAATAATATCATCTATAATTCAAATACGGCCGTGAGTGCCGGCAGTGTGACAGCCGATCCTGTGACGCGGCCGATGACGATAGACTACAATATATATGCGCGTATCAATTCTAATGGTGGCAGCCAATACACTACATCGTATTATAACGGTTCAACTTTTATAAATGTCTTGTTTGATAACACGCTCACACAGTGGCAGAATGATACCCCCTGGGATCATCATTCCATTACTGCCGATCCTCTTTTCGTGAATTCGTCGCCCGTGAATGGTGATTACCATCTCCAAGCAAGTTCTCCAGCCATAGGGACCGGCATCAATCTCTCGTCATACTGTTCAGTTGTTCCACAACTTTGTCTCGATTATGACGGTAAGTCTCGCCCCTCCACCGGCCCCTGGGACATCGGTGCCTACCAGTATTCAAGTGGCAGTAGTGGTCCAACTCCAACTCCCACATCGGTTGCCACTCCGACGCCGACACCTGACTTGATCGCACCTTCTGTTTCGATTACAACACCGACGAATAATTCAACGATTTTAGGTTCTGTCACATTAGCCGCTTCAGCTTCAGATAATGTTGGAGGTAGTGGCGTGAATACCGTGCAATTCAAATTAGACGGCACGAATTTGGGTTCAGCTCTGACTACACCTACAAGCGGTTCGACATATTCAGGTACCTGGAATACCAGTGGTGTTTCAAATGGTTCTCACACACTTACAGCAATCGCCACAGATATTGCCGGAAATCCCGCGACCTCAAATGCTGTGACCGTGACGATTAATAATCCACCGCCGACACCAACTCCTACTCCCACACCAACACCAATCGGTGCGACACCAACTCCAACGCCAATAGGTGCCACTCCAACGCCGACGAATTCACCTTCAGATGGCGGCGGTGGAGGCGGAGGCGGGGGAGGAGGTGGCGGATTAGGTAGCGGCGCAGGTCAATTGCCTTCGGTTGGCACATTTACTCCTGCGGTGCCACAGAAGCCAGCTGTCGTGACAATTAATAGCGGCGGTTCTTGCACTCCATCTTCCGCAACGCTTACCAAGCCAGTGATCCCAGCTTTGCTCCTCACTCTTACCGTTGGCTCACGTGGCACAAACGTTGTTACCCTCCAAAACTACCTCATCCAAGGAGGATTCTTACCAGCTGATGACAATACTGGATATTACGGTCAACTTACTAAGGCTGCAGTAACTGCTTACCAAGCCGCGCCGGCAACTTCGATTAAGACTTCTACTTGTAACTTGTCACTTGCTACTGGTAAATCCCGCTTGCCTCAAGGCTTCTCATTCCCTTCAACCCTTTCACCCTTTACCTCTTCAACCAACGTGAAATACCTCCAAATCTTCTTAAATGACCAAGGCTTCACGGTATCTCAATCAGGGGCCGGCTCATACAACAATGAAACCGCTTACTATGGCCCTGCAACCATGAAAGCTCTGGCCAAATTCCAGGCGGCGAACAATATTGCGCCAGCGATAGGGAACTTTGGACCCATAACTAAAGGCAAAATCAACCAACTCCTATCGAGCGGTCAGTAAGTGTTCAATTCAAAAACAAATATAAGGTATAATAAT
>JAGWLE010000062.1 GCA_028864955.1 Patescibacteria group bacterium
TGGATCTCCGCCTTGAATATGTCGCCTTTGCGATGATGATCCGTCGTCCGTGCCAGTTCAACGTCGCACTGCAAGCTGCCGTCATGTTCGATAACCAACTTGCGCACTTTTTCCAGCCGTTTGTCGAGATATTCCCGAACAGCGGTTGAAAGGGTTATGGAAGATGTTTTGATGGTGGTATTCATGCTGATATGATATCAGATTTTCCGCCGCTCGGCGCCATAACACCCCATGAGCCGCGTCTCAGCGATGACATGGCCGACCATGGCGGCCATGACTTGTTCCTTGGTCGTTCCGGCCTCGAGAGGCAGGGTGGTATCGAGTGCGTAAAGCGTGAAATAGTATCGATGCTGGCCATTGGGCGGGCACGGGCCCACATAGCTTTCGCTGCCAGCGCTATTCCTACCCGACAATCCGAATGTCGGCGTCGTCGCCGGCAGCTCCTCATCCACGGTCACGGTGTCGGGCGGGATGTTGAAGACGAGCCAATGTGTGAATGTGCCCTGCGGCGCATCAGGATCCTCCAGAATGAGGGTCAGGGATTTTGAACCGTCCGGAACGTTGCCGAAAGTCAGTGCCGGACTTTTGCCTTGTCCGTCGCAGGTGTAATCAACCGGTATTTCCCCGCCTTCCGAAAATGCCTGCGAGTAGATAGTCATGGTAGATGCTTCGCTCATAGTTGATTGACGTGATTCCCTGTTCACCATTACCGCCGCGATGACTGCCATTGATACGGCCAGTCCAATGATCGTTGGTGCACGCAGCCGTTTTGATTTCATGTTGTGGATATGCTACATTTTCCCATGTTCTGACGACGTTTTAAAGCGTCGCATCATTCCGGTGTAGCTCAGTTGGTAGAGCGGCCCGCTGTTAACGGGTTGGTCGCAGGTTCGAGTCCTGCCACCGGAGCCCTAGTGACGAAACTTCAGGATTTGTGGGGTTTTGTCTTATACGGCTTGATACTTTAGAGGTTCTAACATTATCAATTTCTTCTTCGACCGCCTGACACCTTCTCTATTAATGCTCGCGCTTATATTCATTTTCGGTTATTGGAAAGGAGAAAAACCACGCTGGCAATGGGGGTTGCCTAAAGATAATAAATAGCAAAGGTTACTTGTTTTTGAGTGTTGTTGACACTTGCATCTCGATCGTATATCATTCAAATATGCGTTTGAACGAGTTGGCCCGATTGATGAGAACGGCCGGTGATGAAAGCAGGCTCGCAATTTTGTGCGTGATTTTTAATCATGGCAAAATCTGCGTCTCCGACATCGCCAAAGAGCTCGAGATGAGCGTGGCCATAGTCTCACACCATCTCAAGGTGATGGCTGCCAAAGGCCTTCTCGATCCGCGACAGGAAGGCAAATGTGCCTATTACCTTCTGCCGAGGAAAGCGTTCGTTTCCGATCTCAAGAACTTTATATGCAAATATAAATAATTATTCATTAACATGAAAAATACCATGTCACATAACGTAACAGTTTATTCAACACCGACCTGCCCGTACTGTGTCCTGGCGAAGGACTATCTCAAAGGTAAAGGAGTGGCGTTCAAGGACGTGAACGTGGCCAGCGATCATACGGCCGCCCGGGAAATGGTCATGAAGAGCGGCCAGATGGGCGTGCCGGTTATCGATATTGATGGAAATATCCTGGTCGGATTTCAACCCGAAGCCTTTGATTCCCTACTGGATCTGAAATAATCAGAACGGCGTAATTTCCGATATATCTGATACACTATGCCTATGGCAAAAAGGATTTCAGGCGGAGTTGTACATGGCCTGCCGTCGGACCTGCGCACGGCGCTTCTGGCTGATTCAAAAGCTTTGGAGTTGTGGGAAGATATCACGCCGCTGGCCCGTAATGAATGGATTTGCTGGACCATATCAGTCAAGACACCCTTGACGAGGAGCGATCATGTTCACCGGGTCATTTCCGAACTCAAGGACGGCATGCGCCGACCATGCTGCTGGATTGGCTGTATTCACCGCACGGACAAGAAAATCAGCCGATCTGTCAGATGGGTACTGCGCCGAAAGAAATGACAGGATAGCGCCGACAGCCGCACACTCAGCCGGCATTGCTACTGAATCGCTAGGGATAGTTCTTTGAGCTCTTCAAGGGCGCAGGTCTCCCGACGTGCGCTCTTTGTATACTAAGCATGCTGACCGGTCGGCACCGAGGATGCGGAACTCATTCGCTTGTTCGCGTATTTCGCCAGTTCGCTGACCTGCATCCAGCCGAACGACCATATCCAGACAAAAACCGCATACTGCCAGGGTATGGCCGTCACAAATATGCCCAAAAGCGATAGAGCCGTCGCCACGGCCTGCGTCAGTGATGTCGCCCAGATAACCTGCGACGACGGCAAAAATCTGTACCATGGTTTTTCCGTATGCGCCACATAAAGCAGCATGTGCCCCGAAACTGTAAGCTTCAGGAAGAATAGAGTCTGGATAACGGCCCAAGGCGCATGGAATATCGAGATCGCCACCCAGAGCAAAATCAAGCTGTTGCCGATACCGGTCAGACCGAACAAGAGCGACAGGATCAGGCGTTGCCTGACATTGATGGCTGCCGGACTATGAGGCACGGCCACACGATCGAAGGCCAACGAGATGATCGGCACGTCATTCAATAACGCGATCAGGATTATCTGCACCGGCGTCAGCGGATACGTATGGAACAGCAGTCCTATGACTGCCACCGTGATGATCAGGCGAAAACTTTCGGAAATGCGGTAGACGGAATAATTATATAAACGGACAAATATCTTGCGCGATTCAACAATGGCGGTTTTGATGACGGCAATGCCCGGACTGGTAAGGACGATATCGGCCGTGCCCTTGAGGGCGTCCACGGCGTTGGTCACGGCAATGCCGACATTTGCGGCTTTGACCGGCGGTACGTCATTGACGCCATCGCCGGTGACAGCCACGACGTGCGGCGGCCGCGAAGACATGGCGGAACGGACGATCTCGTATTTATCCTTCGGCATGACTTCGGCAAAGCCGCCGCAGGTCGGCAACGCGTCGGCCAGGCGACGCGATTCATCGCCCTCAAGCTCGCTCCGACGCATGATGCGTCCCTCGAGACCGAGCGTCCGCGCCACCTCCGTGGCCACATCGTAACTATCGCCGGTAACCATTTTGACGGCAATGCCCTGTTCCTGCATGAATCGCACTGTTTCCGGCGCGTCCGCGCGCAAGGCGTCCGCCAGAAACAGTACGGCTACAAGCCGCATGTTCCTTTCTTCGGTACCTGTAGTATCCGCCAGCGCCAAGACTCTGAAGCCGCCATGCGCCGCTTCGGACACCGCCTGCCGGAAACGGGATCTGACGTCATCATCGAACGCGCAAAGTCCTTCGATGATCTGCGGCGCTCCCATGGAGACCACGAACCGCGCATCCCGTTCTTGGAAAATTGCCGTCGCCCGTTTTCGCTCCGAATCGCCGGGAATGACATCGACAACCTTCAAGGGGTTCGAGACATGTCCGGCGGCGGCTGTTCTGACAGCGGCCGTCAGAGGATTCTCATCGGCTTCGGGGCTGGCAGCCAGAGCGCGCGCCCAGATATCGCTCTCGGACATCTGAATAAACGGCGTCAGGTCGGCCACCGTAATACGGTTCTCAGTCAGTGTGCCGGTTTTATCAGTCAGCAAAAGATTGACGTTCGCCAGGTCTTCGAGAGATGATAGGCGCCTGACGATGATGCTCTGGCCGGCCAGTTCGACCACGCCAACGGAAATGATGAGCGTCATAACCGTCGGCAGAGCCACCG
>JAGWLE010000063.1 GCA_028864955.1 Patescibacteria group bacterium
CGTTATAGATCCACAGCCGCCAACGCGCACCTTCGCGACTGGAACTCCAGATAATCGCGGATATGCCGGAATTCTCCATGCTGGCTCTAAATTGAAAATTTTTGTAATTTTCAGGCGTGAGAGATCCGTTCAAAAGTACTTTGGCAAAAATAGTCCTCAAGAAAAATCCGTGAGTTATCACAACCAAGGATTTTTCCGGGCGGTTTTTCAGGTATTCAAGAGCTTGTCCGGCGCGATCCATCAGATCATTAAACCCTTCACCATCATCGACTTTGAGACCAGGCGTATACAGGCTTTCCTCCCAGCGTTCATATATTTCGTGCGCCGCGGGATCTTCAATCGATTTACCGTTAATGCCGCGCGGTTTTACGCGTTCAACAAACAAATCCGAATATTCAACATTCGTATGCGTTGCTTGACTGATAATTTCAGCCGTATCTCGCGCGCGGCGCCAGGGACTGGACACGAGTGCCTCGAATGAAAGCTTGGCCAAACGATCCGCTACAACCCGTGCTTGTTCCCTGCCACTTTCGGTCAGCGACGAATCGGGACCCTGGAAAACAGGAGAAATATTGGCTTCACTCTGACCGTGGCGCACGAAGTACACAATCTTTTCGATTTTTGGATTCTTAAATATATCCATAACGGTGGGTTATAGATCGATCTCCAGATCAACTTCCTTCATATCGCTGGCCACCTGATACGCGATAGCGATAAAACCGAGAACCAGGAGGCCGATCCAGGCGGCGGCAACCATGAGCAGGAGCTGGTGCTCGCGCGACTCGATCTCGCGTATATTCCGGCCGGCGAGTACAAAGCCCGGCGTTCCGCCGGAAACGCGGCGGATGACGGCAGCCAGGCGCGTGGTCGAGGCCGGCTGCCAGGTGATGCGATCGTCTATGTTGGACCGTGTGTAATCGAGCACGCCGGTCGGCAAAAGCGGTATGTCGTTCCCTATATAGCCTGAAGAAGCCAGGACTTTGCCGCTATCATCATAGACGATGACGAAGGGCGCCAGGCTCTTCTGCATATCGACGCGCCCTGAACCGACAATGTTCTGGGCGGACGCGCCGTTCGATATGGCCGCCGCGCCGTCTTCGGCCAGCTGTATCTGTGGATCATTGGCGCTCATGCGGATATTTTGCTGGACAACCGCGTACACGGTAAAAGACAGGATCGTGCCGAGGATGGCGTATGGCAGGTAGGCGACAATGATGCGTCGGAAAATCATTTAGGAAAGTTTCGTTATATCACGCGGATAAAAGAAATCAAGCGTCCAATCAATGGCGATACGCAGGCGTTTTTGCCAAGAGGCGAACTTGAATAGGTAGACGGTCCGCCAGACCCACCATGTCAGGCGGCCGGCGATATTCAGCGAGTATATTTCGCCGATGGCGAACCATTGGCCAATCGAGACCATACTGCCTTTGGAATGGTAGTGGAAATTGGCCAGCGGCCGCCGGCGAATCGAGGCGACGATATTGTCCGCCACGATCTTGGCCTCTTGGACGGCAACCTGGGCGAGCATGGGCACGGCTCGGGTATTCTTTGAATCCTTGATGAATTCATGGGCATCAACATATCCGGCCGCGTCGCCAAGAGCGAATATCCGGTCACTGCCCTGCAGGCGGAAATATTGATCGACGATCAGCCGGCCGCCGCTCATTGCCGGCGGCGCGCCCTCGAACGCCGGGATCACGGCTTTGACGCCGGCGGCCCAGATGACAGTTGAAGCTTGCACAATTCCACCATCCTTGAGTTTGAGACCATCGGCCGTAACTTCGCCGACCGTGCACGACAGCCTCAGATTGACGCCGTGCCTGACCAGGCGGCTGGCGGCGGCGCGGCGCAAAGAAGGTGCGAACATTTCCAAAAGCTCCTTGCCGGTGTGGACAAGACTGATTGAAACTTCTTCCGGCCGGCACTGGCCGGCCTCCCCAGGCAGGCAGTTCGTGTTGTAGTAATACCGTTTGACCATGCCACGGATGAATTCGACCAGCTCGGCCGCGACCTCTACGCCGGTAGCGCCGCCGCCAACGACGGCGAAGGTCAGCTTCTTTCGACGTTCAGCTGGTTCATTTGAGCGTATGGCTGATTCAAAAGCATCGATGACGCGCGAACGGACAATCGTAGCCTCCTGCAAAGTTTTCAGCGGAAAAGTGAACCTATCGGCGCCGGGTATGCCGTAGTAGGATGTCTCGGCACCGGAAGCGATGACCAGATAATCGTACGGCACGACCGACTCTACCGGACCGGCGATCTTGACCGTATGGTTGCCGGCGTCGATGGACCCGATAGCGCCCTGAATAATCTTCACCCCGGAATGGCGGAAGATCTCGCGCAGGGGTTCGGCCACGCTGCGCGGCGACAGTCCGCCGGTGGCCACTTCATGCAATAGCGGCGTAAAAAGAAAGTAATTCGTCTTGTTGACGATGGTGAGTTCGATCAGGCCGCGTTTGGCATAGCGCATCAGCCGCTTAGCGGCGTACATGCCGCCAAAACCGGCTCCAAGAATGACAATGCGTGGTTTGGACATTGGAATATATTGTATCACGGAGATGAAAAGACCAGGAAATTGGTTCCTGGTCTCCGTATCGGCGGCGGCAAGCGCCGCGGTCGCCTCTGGCCAAGAGTTTCAGGCTACAACCTCGTAGTGATATCTGACATACAGTCCGCCGGTGCTCCAGTCCTGACCCGCTGTCAGATCCTTACGGCGGTTGTAGATCTCCGTGGCTCTGGCCGCGATCTCATCCTTGGTTGGCTGGATAATGCCTTCGCGCCGCAACTGATCTTCCGCCGCAGACCAATCGGCGGCGCGCCGATCCATTTCATGGGATTCCCATACCTTGTAGGCTTCGGCGCGCTGACGTTCTTGAAACGCTACATGACTTATTTGTAACATATAACCTCCGGTTATTTGCTGTTTGCTGCTTCGACTATTTTAACATTGGTGAAAAAACCTCTACAAGCCCGCAAAGTGGACAGCCAGGAAAAGTACCGCCGCTCCGAGAATAGTCATGGCAGTCGTCACAAATTTCGGGTGACCGTGGTAACTTTCGGGGATGAGATCGCTGGCGCCGATATATAGAAAGAAGCCGGCGAACATGGCCAAGATGATGTCCAGGACAGGCAGCGGTAGCCTGAAGAGCAAGGTCGAGGCGGCGCCGAGGACCGGAGCGGCGGCATCGGCGACCAGCCAGCGAAAAGCGACTCTATCCTGTCCGCGATTTTTCAAGATGAGGCTGACTGTGTTTATGCCATCGGAAAAATCATGAACGAGCACGGCCACGGCCACAATGAGACCGATGGCGGCCGAAGCCTGAAAAGCCAAGCCGATAGCTACGCCATCGAGAAAACTGTGGACACAGAGGCTGCCAGCACCGAGGATGCCGCGCTCCCGATGAGCCGTATGACTATCGTCGGCCGAGACCGCGTCTCGATGTCCCACCGATTCGTGGGTGTGAAAATGCAAGAATATCAAGCGATCGAGCACCAGATATACTAGAAAACCAAGAGCGGTGACGGCGACGATAGTGGCCGTGGCAAAATAGGCCGAGCCGAGATCGATAGATTCCGGCAGAAGATCGAAAAATGCCACGCCGATGACAGCGCCGGCGCTAAAGCCGAGAATGCTGTGGAGTTTGTCTTTGAGGCGGAGCGCCACCAGACCGCCGCAAAACGTCGAGACGAACGTCAGAAAGGCAATGATGATGACCATGGAAGGATACTATCACACGGCTCGTCGGG
>JAGWLE010000064.1 GCA_028864955.1 Patescibacteria group bacterium
TGTCGCCGGCTGTCGGTTCGGGTCCTTTTGGCACAGTGACTGCTGTTATTTCCGATCCGGCACAGCCGTTTGAAAAAGTGTTGATACGGCCGCCGATAAACATATATACCGAGGCCTGGGTTCTGGTTGATACCCGTGGCCCGACACCAACGCCATGAATACACGCGTAATCTGGCGCATCGTGCTCGATCTGCTGCTCGTTCTGGCGGCCATCCAGGGTTGGTGGCCGGCGATCATCATCGTCGGCCTGATTGGCGTCTGGACGTGCAGGTACTTCGTGGAATTCGTGGGCGCCGCGTATATGTACGATATGCTGTTTAATGTATTCCCGGCTGCTCCTCATTGGGCGTATCTGGCGACGGCCACAGCCATTGTCGTGTTTGCGGTGGAAATCGGCTTGAAGAAAATAGTACGCGACTGATATCGCGGGCTGGCTGTTGTCAGCCGTCTCGTCTTGCCGTTATAATGCGCTTGATGCTCAAAAGATTTGGAAAGCGCCGGCGCAGACAGCGATCTCACGAGATTGCCCCCGATGAAATTCTCATCGATTCTAGCAATCTGCCGCATTATGATACAGACCAATTCGAAGGCCGTCTGGACAAGCCGATCAAGCGAGGCTCTCTCTATGCCGTGGTCGGCATATTTGCCTTCATCGCAATCGTCTTTTTTGTGCAGGCGGCTGATCTGGAAATCGTCCACGGGGCAGACTACAGAGCCAAGAGCGAGAACAATCTTTTGCGGCCCGTGCCGTTATTTGCCGGCCGCGGCGTGATCTATGATCGCAACGGCATTCCGCTTGCTTGGAATGCGCCGGCCGGCAGTACTGCCGCCGGCCTGCCCGCGGACAGCAGCACGACCACGGGCACCACGAGTCTTTCCGGCCTCAGTCTATCCGATGATGGCAGTCAGAGCGATTCCAGCAACGCGGACGTGCCGCGTCGAGAGTACGCCACTTCAACCGGTCTGGCGCACGTTCTCGGATATGTGCAGTATCCATCGAAGGATGCCAACGGTTTTTATTATCAGGATGATTTTACGGGTGTGGCCGGCGCCGAAAAATACTTCGACAAACAGCTAACCGGCACGCCCGGATCACGATTGGTCGAAGTCGACGCTCATGGCAGGGCTATTTCGGAGAATGTCGTTCAACCGCCGATTCCTGGGCAAAATGTGACACTGTCGATCGACAGCCGGGTTCAATCCGAGCTTTATCAAAGCCTGCGGGATATCGCCACCCGGGTCGGCTTTTCCGGCGGCGCCGGCGTCATCGTCGACGTGCATACCGGTGAAATCATCGCCCTGACCAGTTATCCGGAATATAGCTCGCAGATCATGTCAGATCGAACGGACGCCGCGGCCGTCAGATCGTTACTGACTGATCCGTCGCTGCCGTTTCTCAACCGCGCCGTTGACGGCCTCTATACGCCCGGCTCCATCGTTAAACCGTACATGGCTCTCGGCGTCCTCAACGAACACGTCATCGATCCCGATAAGATCATTCATACGACCGGTCAGATAGAGATACCCAATCCGTATAACCCGAGCCAATCGACGATATTCCGGGACTGGAAGAATCTCGGCGACCTCGACTTGCGCCACGCTATCGCCATGTCTTCTGACGCGTATTTCTACACCGTCGGCGGCGGATATAAAGACCAAAAGGGCCTGGGCATTGCCAATATCGATAAATACCTCGGCATGTTCGGCTTTGGCACGACGACGCTCGACGGACAAGATTCCGTTCTCTACGACAAGACCGGCACCGTTCCTTCGCCGGCATGGAAGATGAAGACGTTCGGCGAGAGCTGGTACCTCGGCGACACCTACCACACGGCCATCGGCCAATACGGATTCCAGGTAACGCCCATGCAGATCGTGCGGGCGATGGCGGCCGTGGCAAACGAGGGTACAATCCTGACGCCGACTCTTCTCAAAGGCCAGCCGCCTCATGTCGAAACTGTGGTGAATATTCCCAAGCAATATTTTGATATTGTCCACCAGGGCATGCGTCTCGGCGTCCAGATCGGCACCAGCGTGGCATTGAATGTGCCCTATGCCGAATTTGCCGGCAAGTCCGGTACGGCGGAATTGGGCGTTTCAAAAGCTAATGTCAATTCATGGATCACCGGCTTCTGGCCGTATAATGATCCGAAATACGCCTTTGCCGTAACACTTGAACACGGTTCGGTGCACAATCTGATCGGCGCCGCCGCCGCCATGCGCCAGACGATAGATTGGATGGACAAAAATACGCCGGAATATTTCGCCAATTGATCTCCGCATACTCGGCGGCCTGTCGCGGGGGATTGGTTGGCGTCTTGAAATATCTTTCGATATCTGGTACGATGATCGCCATAGACACGTACTAATCCACGTGTCATCTTTCATCAGTATGACCACTGAAGCCCAATATCTTACAAGCGAAAAGCACGCGGAATTGCAGAAGGAACTCGAATTTCTCAAGCACGACCGTCGCAAGGAGGTGGCCGAACACCTCGAATATGCCAAGAAGCTCGGTGATCTTTCCGAAAATGCCGAATATCATCAGGCCCGGGAAGAGCAAGCCGAAGTTGAGGATCGCATAAGCCGTCTAGAAAACCTCCTCAAGAACGCCGTCATGGTTGGCCAGGGCAGCAAGGATATTGTCACGATCGGTTCGACTATCCGCCTGGAAAAGAACGGCGATAACAAATCATTCGTCTATACGATCGTCGGTTCGGAAGAGGCCGACATGTCACAGGGCAAGGTTTCAAATCTATCGCCTCTTGGCTCGGCCCTGCTCGGTCACAAAGAGGGCGATAAGGTCAAAGTTTCGACGCCCAAAGGGGAAGTTGCGTACGTCATTGCCGCCATCAAGTAACACTAATTATCCATATGGCTTCTCTCGAAGAATTGCGGGCAACTCGGCTCGGTAAGCTCGAACTGCTTAGGAAAGCCGGTATGGAAGCATATCCGGTTTCGGTGCCGCGGGATTTTTCCTTGAAAGCGGCGCGCCAGCGTTTTGCCGACTATGAAGATGGCAAAGGCGGGCCTAAGGCCGGCGCTTCCGTCTCGCTCTGTGGCCGGATCACGGCCATTCGCGGGCAAGGCGCGATCCTGTTCCTCGTACTTGACGATGGTACGGCAACATTTCAGGCAGTTGTAAAAAAAGATGTTCTGAAAGCCGATTTTTTTGATTTGTTGACGGCGGCTGTCGATATCGGCGATGTTATAAGCGTTACAGGGACTCTCTTTACCACGCAGCGCGGTGAGCCGAGTTTAGCTGTTCATTCATGGGCCATGGCCGCCAAATCTCTTTTGCCTTTGCCGGAAAAGTGGCATGGCCTGACCGATCCTGATGAGCGATTCCGCAAGCGCTATCTCGACTTCATCATGGATCCGGCGACACGCGAACTCTTCTATAAAAAGGCCGCATTTT
>JAGWLE010000065.1 GCA_028864955.1 Patescibacteria group bacterium
GGCTTTAGCAATTTTGTCATATACATACCGCATCGTCATGACGAGGGATTTGGTCTGAATGAGGGCGCAGTTGCGGAACTCGCGACTGCCGGCGTGCAGCTCATCATAACTATCGATTGCGGCATAACGGACGTGTTGCCTGTCGCGCGCGCCAATCAATTGGGCTTGGACGTGATAATCACCGATCATCATGAACCGCCGTTAGAACTGCCTCAGGCCTACGCCATCGTTGATCACAAGCAGGGCGGCTGTCCGTATCCCGATAAGGACCTCTGCGGCTCGGGCGTGGCCTACAAGCTTATTCAAGCTATTCTCAAGAAGAACCGCTTTGGCTTGAAGGATGGCATGGAGAAGTGGCTTCTCGATCTGGTCGGCATGGCGACGCTCTCCGATATGGTTCCTCTGGTCGGCGAGAATCGCGTATTGGCACGTTATGGTCTGGACGTGCTCCGTAAGAGTCGACGCAGGGGGCTGATGAGGCTCTTCGATAAATTGAAAATACCGCAGAAACATATCACCGAAGATGATATCGCCTTTATGATCACTCCGAGAATAAATGCGGCTTCGCGCATGGGCGTGCCGATGGACGCATTTAGATTGCTGGCCGCAGAGACTGACGATGAAGCGCATATGTACGCGGATCATTTGGATGCCGTCAATAACGAACGCAAGGGCGTTGTCGCTTCGCTTGTCAAAGAAGTCAAAAATATTGTGAAAGAGCGTCATGGTTCGGCCATACCGAGCGTGATTGTTCTCGGCAACCCCGCCTGGCGGCCATCGCTCCTGGGGCTGGCGGCGCACAGTTGCGCGGAAGAATTTCGCCGGCCGGTGTTTCTCTGGGGCCGGGATGGCGATAACGCCATCAAAGGTTCGTGCCGGTCCGAAGGCGATTCAAATGTCGTCGAGATCATGCGCGCCGTGCCGGCGGGCATCTTTGAACAATTTGGCGGTCACAGGCATTCCGGCGGGTTTACCGTGGCCAATGATGCAGTTCATTATCTCGAGCAGAAGCTGAACGAAGCGGCGGAAGGGAATATCATCCGCAATTCAGGATTAAAGCCTGAAGAAAACGCCGACGATATGGTCGATGCGGAGATGAAATTCGCCGATATCACGGCCGATCTTTTTAACGACATACATCAGCTGGCGCCGTTTGGTGTCGGAAATCCGAAGCCGGTTTTTCTCTTTAGGAACGTCGCGCCACTCAGAGTCAGAACTTTCGGAAAGAGCGGTGATCACGTCGAGCTTGTGTTCAAGTCGGCCGCGGCTGGTTTCGGCGGGGCAATTTCAGCGATCTCATTTTTTGGCGCTGCGAGCGATTGGGCCGCGAATGTAAAGGCCAATCAGCCGGTGGATCTGGTTGCTTCGCTTGAGAAATCGCTGTTTCGCGGCCGGGCGGAATTGCGGTTGAGGATCGTTGATGTCGAGGTATGCTAGTATTCAGGCATGTTCACGGTTTTTACTGACGGCGCGTCGCGAGGGAATCCCGGCCCTGGCGGTTGGGGAAGCGTGATCGTTTCGCGCGGTCAGGCGACAGAACTCGGCGGCGCGGAAAAAAATACCACCAATAATAGGATGGAACTTACCGCGGCCGTACGAGCGCTCCGAGAAGTGCCGACAGGCGAAGAAGCGACAATCTACACGGATTCATCGTATGTCAAAGACGGCATAACGAAATGGGTCCTGAATTGGCGGCGTAATAACTGGAAGACACAGGCAAAGCAGGATGTGCTCAACAAGGACTTGTGGCTGGAACTCATACATGAGGTCGAGGTGCGCCGTGTGACCTGGAAATATGTCGGTGGCCATGTCGGCATTCTTGGTAACGAACGCTGCGACCATATCGCCACGGCGTTTGCCGACGGACGGGAGGTGAAGCTTTATAAGGGTGCTTTGGCCGAGTATGATCTGCCGCAAATCCTCGATATTTCATTCGATGAACTCAAGGTTTTAGCCAAGAAGTCAGGCTCCGCGCGTTCGAAGGCTCGGGCGTATTCATATATAAGTTCCGTCGGCGGCAAGGTCGAAGTTCATCGGACGTGGGCCGAGTGTGAACGACGAGTCAAAGGTGTCAAAGGCGCGCGCTTCAGAAAATCCCTCGATGCTGGCGAGGAAAGAGCGATTGTCGCGGAGTTTGGCACGCCAGCCTGATTTTTTGTCTTCAGCGAAATTTTAACTTTATTTGATACGGATTTTATATCGATCAGATAAGATCCGCGAATGAACCGGAAAGTCTACGCGTTCTGGAGCGTTCTTGTGGCGGCCGCGGCCTTCAGACTCTGGCAATCATTCTTCGTCGTGCCGCCGCATGTCGGCGACTGTCTGCACCTGCAAATTCAAGGAACCGCTGTGATAAATGATGTGCCGCAATTATCGGCTTCGGCCCAGATTCTGGTGGCCAGAGTGATAGAGGCTCATGCACTCAATGGTTTGTCTTGCGGAGGCGATTACACGTTGCGGCTCAAGACAAAGCTGTATCCCAGATTTGCCTACAACGACACGATACTGTTCAGCGGCCGGCTGTCATCTCCATATAATTTTTCCAGCGCGGACGGCCGGACATTTGATCTTCGTGGATACCTCGCAAAAGACGATATTTTTTACCAGATACTCGGCGCACAGGTGACCCCGGCTGACGCGACAATCATGCGCACGGTCGCCAGCTCTCCGAGCATCGGAATATTTGGGCGCACTATTAACAGCATTTCGACGGCCTTGTTTTCTCTTCGACGTTCATTCGTGGGCAACCTGAATGCTGCTCTCGGCGAGCCGCATGCTGCCTTGGCCGCAGGACTGGTTGTCGGCGAAAAATCAGCTCTCGGCTCGGATCTTCTAAATGATTTCCGTACAGTTGGTCTGATCCACATCGTCGTCTTATCCGGGTACAACATAACGATAGTTGGCGATGCTATGCGCCGCCTGTTATCGTTCTTGCCGAGAGTTTGGGGAATCCTGATCGGCGGCATCGGCATACTTCTCTTTGGGGTGATGGTGGGCGGCGGCGCCACGGTCGTACGTTCATGCATCATGGCGACTATCGCTCTTTCGGCCGCCGTGATCAGGCGCGACTATAGCGTGGTTCGGGCGCTAGCGTTCGCGGCTCTCCTGATGCTTATAGAAAATCCTCTCATTCTGCTCCATGATCCGTCGTTTCAGCTTTCATTTCTAGCGACCCTCGGCCTGATACTCCTGGCGGCGCCCATCGAGCGCCGGCTCAGCTTTATTCCGGATGCATTCGGCATGCGCGGCGTCGTGGCCGCGACCCTCGCCACCCAGGTATTTGTGTCGCCATATATTCTCTATATGATGGGACAATTATCCATCATCGGAGTCGTCGTGAATATTTTGGTCCTGCCGCTCATTCCC
>JAGWLE010000066.1 GCA_028864955.1 Patescibacteria group bacterium
TATGGCGATTACACTGGCAAGAATAAGTGGGAGATCGAGAAGCAAGTCGGCAAAGAAGAATTCACGCGCATCCGTCGCGGCTGGAATCATCCCATACCGAACGGCGAGACTCTGGAGATGGTCTATAACCGCGCCGTGCCATTTTTTACGGAGACGATCGTGCCGGAGCTCAAGACCGGCAAAAATATCCTGGTCGTCGCCCACGGAAATTCCATTCGGGCACTGATGAAATATATCGAAAACATCCCTACCGATCGGATATCCTCCATAAACATGGAATTTGGCGAGATCATCATCTATGAACTTGACGGCACCGGCCACCTCGTTCACAAAGAAGTCCGCAAAGTCAGATCAGACGTGCACGCCTAAATATCAGGCCCGCGCCGCGGCCCTGCGGCCGCGGCCTATTCCGTATTGACAACCTTGCGGATAAACAGGTTACCGGCGTATTTGACGATCAGTATCGAGGCCGTCGCCAGAAATGTGCCGAGTGACCAGCCGGCGATGACATCGGATGTCCAGTGAACGTTGAGAACCAGGCGCGAAAGTCCGATGAGAAAGACGGCCGCGACGCACGCCACGATGAAAAGCTCACGTCGTATCCACGAGCCGATCTTTGGCGCCACGAGATAGGCCAGCGACACAAAGAAAGCCGCCGCCATGCCGGCATGGCCCGAGGGAAAGCTCGGATCGTTGAGCATCGCCATGAGAGCGTTCGCCGGACGAGCTCGCATGAAAAATTCTTTGAGGACGCCCAGCAAGAGACCCGTCGAACCGATCGACAGAAGCATGATAGCCGTCGAACGCCACCGACGCAGGCACGCCAGGTACACGGCGGATGAGATGCCGAGACCGATGGTCACAACCGTGCCGCCGACCGTGCTCAGGAAGAGCGCCAGCGTCGCCCAGAAATGGTAAAGAGCCGTGCCATGGTTGTGCAGATTCATGTAGGAGTTGATCCAAACGTCAGTATTGACCATGAATGGCCGGGCGGCGGCGGCGTCCTGGACCATCAGAGCCAAGAATATGAGCGAGGTGGCATTGAGCGCCAGCGTAAACAGTTCGTATCGGCGGAAAATGTGATAATGCATGTTGACGAACCGGTATCCCCAGATGCCGATAGTGATGACGATGATGGCACCGACCACGCCTCTGCCAAAAAGACCGGCGGCGACGTGATATTCGGAACCAAATATATAACCCAGTAGCACCGAAGCAACTGTCCAGGAAATCCCGCCGATCACGTTGAAAAACCAGAAACGCGCCGCTGACGTCGAACTTGTCCCCACGATGAACGGCATGAGTGCGCGCGTCGCCGGCATAAATCGCCCGAGTACCATGGCTTTTCCGGTATGACGAGCCAGGAGCTGGCGAGCCTTCTCGATGTGGGCGTTGGTCACGAAGAAATAGGGGCGCAGACGCTCAATGAAGGCCACGCCGTAATGTCGGCCAATCAAAAAGCCGAGGTAATCGCCGAGCACCGCACCGGCGATCGAGGTTGCCATGACAAACCGCAGATCAAGAGTGCCGATGCGTGCCAAGAAGCCGGCGATAATGATGGCCACATGACCCGGGACGGCCATGCCGATCACCGGAATGCCTTCGAGCAGCGTACAGATGAACAAGATGACATATCCGCCCTGACCAATGATGGCCTGGAGATGGGTCGCCAGCATGGAAAACTCATGCGCATATGGCATATTGCTTCAGTATACCATGGTATGATAGACTGACAGCACTAGGTTGGTATGTACTACTAAATAAACCACATAATATTTGCATGCAACAAGTAACCATTTATTCAACGCCGACGTGTGTCTACTGCAATATGGCCAAAACCTTCTTCAAGGCCAACGGCATCAATTACACTGAGCACAATGTGGCCTCGGATTTGTCCAAACGCAAAGAGATGATAGACAAGACCGGTCAGATGGGCGTGCCCGTGATCGAAGCCAACGGCGAGGTTGTCATCGGCTTTGATGAGTCAAAACTCCGTTCCGTATTGGGAATCTAATTTGGTTGTGCGAGATGCGAGAATCGGCTTCGCCTCTCGCTCGCTACCCGCTCGCTCGGGCTAGCCACCGCCTCGCGGGTCCTCGCTGCTGCTCGGCCCACGCTCCGGCGTTCGATTCTCACCTCCTCGTCGCATGATCTGTACCCCGTAAAGTGGACACGGGATACTGATTTCTTTTGTTAAAATTACGAGAATTAACAAAAGAACATGAGAACAACATTTTCAAGTGAGGATGTCGCCGCATTGAAGCGGAATCCATGTGTTTTCAGTTGCACCAATAATTCGGTCAATTACACGTATGAATTCAAGAAGCGCGCTCTTGAACTACAAGCAGAGGGAGTAAGCCCTAAAGAGATCTGGAGACGGTCGGGATTCGATACTTCCAAGTGGAAGAAACATTACTTCAGATGTACCTTGAGGGACTGGAAAGAGATCGTGAAAAAGCGTGGCGTCGAAGGCTTGCTCAAGATCGGCGGGGTTCAGTATGACCGCGGACCGGCCAATACGACGAGAGACAGGCTGAAGCGCCTTGAGCTGGAGGTCAGATATCTCCGTGCCGAGAACGATTTTTTAGCAAAACTCCGGGCCAAAAGAGCGGAGTCAAACTCAGGCCGAATGAAAAATACCGGATCATCAGAGCGTTAGGCGACGACGTCAATATCCTCTGCGAACGTGCTCGCATATCACGAAGCGGATACTACAAATGGCTCTTGCATGCAGATGAACCTGACAAGGATTACGACGATTACCTCAAAGTCAAAGCGATCTTTGACAAGGGCAAGGGCAGATATGGCTGGAGGAACATTAAAATGAGAATTACAGCCATGAATCACAAGAAAATACAGTGAATCATGGGCAAGTACGGGCTACGCGCTAAAGTGAGAAGAAGGAACCCGTACAAAGCCATCATGAAGAAGCGATTGGAACATCGGATATTCCCGAATCTCCTGCAAAGAGAATTCGATCGGGCGATACCATTCAAGGTCTTCTGTACTGACATCACCTACATCCCGTTTCTCCAAGGATTCGTCTACGTATCGGTGGTGAAAGATATTGCAAGCGGAGAAGTGGTGGCTTGGAACATGTCGCTGTATCTCGATGAGATCCTCGTCACGGATACCCTCGGCAGCATGCCACATGACGTATGTGAAAATGCCATGATTCATTCCGACCAGGGATTTCACTACACCAACCCGGCATATATCGAGATGG